>NZ_JBHWZO010000102.1:0-20244 GCF_042728455.1 Promicromonospora sp. NPDC060204 | reverse complement strand
GATGTGTATAAGAGACAGCGAACGTCACGCCGCGATCGCAACGTCACGCTGCCGGGGCCTCGCGGGCCAGCAGGCTCTCCTTGATCGGCAGCCCGTAGCGGAACCCGCCGAGCGTGCCGTCCGTGCGCAGGATGCGGTGGCACGGCACGAACAGCGCGGCCGCGTTCATCGCGCACGCCCCGGCCGCCGCGCGGACGGCCGCCGGCCGCCCGGTCCGGACGGCGTACTCGCTGTACGTCAGCCGCTCGCCGGCCTTCACCTCGCGCAGCACGTCCCACGCGTGCGTCCGGTAGGGCCCGCTCGCCTGGAGCACCGGTATGCGCCCCGGCGCCCCGTGGTCGCCGTCGTAGTAGGCGCGGACGGCGTCCGCGGCCTCGGCGAGCAGCCCCGTCGGGTTCGTGTCCCGGACGTCGCCGGACGGGCGCAGCGTGGGGTGGACCAGGGCGAGGAGCGCGTCGACGTCGTTCGTCCAGCCGGCGGCGAGCACCTGCTCCCGCGTCTCGCCGGCCGGGCCGCCGTCGCGGGCCGGGCCGCCGTCGCCGGCGGGGACCGCCGCGACGACGACGCTGAAGGGGCCGTCGGGGGTGATGAGGGTCGTGGTCTTCATTGTTCTTCCTTCCGAGAGTTCGGGCTGTCAGGCGCACAGGTCACCCGGGTGACCTGTGGGTCCGACACGTCAGGCGGAGCGCCAGAGGTGCATCGCGGCGTACGAGCGCCAGGGCGCCCAGGCCGCGCCGCGCACGGCGAGCTCCTTGAACTGGTGGGGCCGGGACTCCTCGGCGGAAACCAGCCCGAGGTTGCGGGCCCCGGCGAGCAGCGCGACGTCGCCGTCCATGAGGACGTCCGGGTCGCCGAGCACGCGCAGCGCCACGTACCCGGCCGTCCACGGACCGATCCCCGGCCGGGCCACCAGGCGACGGCGCAGGTCGTCCGGGTCGTCGCCGACGCTCAGGGTGAGCGTCCCGTCCGCGAGGTCCCGGGCCGCGCCGAGCACGGTCGCGAGCGTCCGGGCGGGCAGCCGGAGGTAGGCGGCGCCGTCCTGGGCGGGCGGGACGTCGGCGCGTGTCGGGACGCCGTTGCTCGCGACGATGTCGGCGACCGCGCCGTCCGCCCGACCGCGCCCGTCCGCCTGTGGGGCCGGGGGACCGGCGATCTGGCGCGGCGTCGGGAACAGCAGACCGAGTCCCTCGAACGCCGAGACGTACGGGGTGCCCACGCCCTTCGCCAGGCGGGACAGGTGTGTGCGCGCCGCGGCGACGCTGATCTGCTGCCCCACGATCGCGCGCACCAGCAGCTCGGCCGGGTCCAGCGTGCCGGGCACCCGGATCCCCGGCACCGCCCCGACCGACGGCGCGAGCACGGGGTCGGCCGCGAGCGAGGAGTCGACGGCGACCGGGTCGGCGTCGAGGTCCAGCAGCCGCCGCACGCGCGCGACGGCGACCGGCGCGTCGGCGAGGTCGGCGAGCTCGAGGTCCAGGTCGACCCGGCCGCTGCCGGGCCGGGGCACCCGCACCTCGAACGCCGCCGGGCCGTGCGGCAGGAGGACGGTCCGGGCGTACCGGAGCACGCCGACCCCCAGGTCCGCCGACTCCACCCCCTCGACGGCGCGCACGGCCAGGAACTCCAGCACGCCGCGCGCGTCGAACGGCTCCCGAACGGGCAGCGTCAGCGAGATCCGTACGGGCTCGGCCGCCGTCGTCGCGACTTCGGTCGGATGACCTGAGCTCGGTCCGTCGACCGACCGATCTCGCGCCATCTGACCGATCTCACGGGCGGCGCGTGAGCCGGCCGCACCCGACCGCGCCGGGCGCCGGGCGCGGGCGCGCAGCTCCGACGGCGTCGCACCGAAGACCTCGGCCACGGTGTCGTTGAACTGCCGGATCGAGCCGAACCCGGCGGCGAACGCGACGTCGGCCAGGCGCAGCGAGGTGCCGACCAGGAGGGTGCGCGCCGTCTGCGCGCGCTGCGCCCGGGCGAGGGCCAGCGGCCCGGCGCCCAGCTCGCCGACCAGCAGCCGGTGGAGCTGCCGCTCGGAGTACCCCAGGCGCTGCGCGAGGCCGGACACGCCCTCGCGGTCGACCACGCCGTCGGCGACCAGGCGCATGGCGCGGCCCGTGAGGTCGCGGCGCAGGTCCCACGCGGGCGTGCCCGGCGCGGCCTCGGGGAGGCACCGTTTGCACGCGCGGAAGCCGGCCTCGTGCGCGGCGGCGGACGTCAGGTAGAACGAGACGTTCTCGGCCTTCGGCGTGCGGGCCGGGCACGAGGGCCGGCAGTAGATTCCGGTGGTACGGACCGCGGTGTAGAACTGCCCGTCGAAGCGGGAGTCACGCGCGGCGATGGCGCGGTAGCGCTCGGTGAACGCGGGATCGCGGAGCTCGACGTCGGTCATGCCCACCATCCTGCGCCCCGTCCGGGCGTAGCGGCTAGCGGGATTCGGACACGGCAGTGAGGGCCGTCAGACGCGCCTCGAGGCCCTCGCGGACGCCGGGCCACTCGTCCGAAAGGAT
Source organism: Promicromonospora sp. NPDC060204 (assembly GCF_042728455.1). NCBI lineage: Bacteria > Bacillati > Actinomycetota > Actinomycetes > Micrococcales > Promicromonosporaceae > Promicromonospora > Promicromonospora sp. NPDC060204. The sequence goes on along the minus strand of NZ_JBHWZO010000102.1, from coordinate 17,737 downwards.
CGAGAAGTACAGGGTGTCGCCCTCGGAACCGTCGGGGGCCACGCGGTGCGCGCGCAGCCGGCCCTCCTCGCGGGCACCGAGCTTGAGGATCGCCGCGCGCGAGCGCGTGTTGCGCGCGTCGCAGCGCAGCGCCACCCGGCGCAGCCCCAGCTCCTCGAAGGCGTGCCGCAGCAGCATCAGCTTGCACGCCGGGTTGGTGGCGCCCGCCCACCAGTCCCGGCCGTAGAACGTCGAGCCGATCTCGACCCGGCGCTGCCCGGTGTTCAGCTCGTAGAACCGGGTCGAGCCGCGCACCGCGCCGTCGGACCCGAGCACCACGAACGCGAGGTGGTCGGGCGCCGCGACCGCGGCGTCGACGTAGGCCTCCATCGCGGGGACGGTGTCGGGGAGGGCGCTGGTCATGCCCGCCCAGAGCTGGGTGTCCACCAGCGCGGCCAGGGCCGGCGCGTGGTCGCGCGTCAGCGGTTCGAGGCGGACGCCGTGGGCGGCGAGGCGGAGATCGTGCTGCATCGCGCCATCCCATCACGCACGCGGCGCCCCGGGTTCCCGTGTCCGGAGCCCGGAACCGCGTCCGGGAGACGCGGCCGTGGCCCGCTCACCGCAGGTCCCGGAGGTACGCCGCCGCACCCCCGTAGCCCTCGGTCCGCCGCTCGTCCAGGGTAGCGATGATGAGCAGCACCCCGCCGGCCGCCGCGAGCGTGAGCATCCACGGCACCGCGGAGATCTCGGTCCCGAGCTGGCTGACGAACACGATCAGCACCTCGACGGGCAGCACCCAGACCCCCAGCAGGAACGGCGCCGCGAGCCCGCGGCGCGATCCGACCAGCACCCCGGTCAGGGCCACGGCGACGACGAGCACGGCCCGCCACGTCTGCGGGTCGGTGAAGGTCGCGAGCACCGAGGGCCCGAGCAGCGCCAGGATCCCGGGCCCCAGCAGGGCCCACGAGCCCGTCCAGCCCACGGGCCAGCCCACCAGGGTGCGCTCCGGGACCCGGGCCGAGTCGGGCCCGCCCACCTTGGTGCGCGCCTCCCACTCGCCGAGCGCGAAGCAGCCGGCCACGACGAGCCCCACGCCGAGCGGCACGGAGAACACCTCGACCCGCAGCTCCCGCGGCACCCAGGCCGCGATGCCCGCTGCCAGGGCCGCCATCCAGACGGCCCAGGACGGGACACCCGTGGTGTGCCCGCGCAGCAGCCGCCGCGCGACCACCACGAGGAGCACGAGCAGCGCGACCTCCAGCGCCCAGAGCGTGATGATCGCGCCCCAGTGGGGCTCGGTGTTCGCCACGGCCCCCACGGTGAGGAAGAGCAGCGCCGGGACGCGGCCCGCGGTGTCGATCGCGCGCCGCAGGCGGCCCGACGGCGCGCCCGTCCGGGCACCGCCGACGGCCACGAGGGCGAGCGCACCCGCCGCGAGGGCCCAGCCCAGTCCCGTCGCGAACCGGACCCCCGGATCACCGACCGTGGACCCCGCCACCTGCAACGACTCGACGGTCAGGCCCGCACCCGCGAGCAGCACGGCGCCCGCCAGCAGGGTCCGGGCCCGTGCGGACCACTCGGCCGACACGACCGGCCACCGCCGGAGCGCGAGGACCGCGAGCGTCAGGACCAGGCCGGTCACCAGCAGGACCCAGGCGCGCGGGTCTCCCGGGGTCGCGCCGAGGGCGAGCGTCAGGTCGCTCGGCACGAGTGCGAGCACGAGGCCCGCGGCGACGAGCCGCCACCCGTGCGTCCGGACCCGCCGGGCGAGCAGCGCCCCGACGAGCACCGCGCCGACGGCGGGCGGGAGGGTGTAGGCCTCGACGAGCCGCACGCCGCCGTCGGCCAGCGCGGTCCAGGCCGCGGCCGTCGCGAGGGCGCCGGCGGCCCACCAGACCCTGGTGCGGTCGGGCTCGCGCGCCACGACCCCGGCGCCGACGGCGAGGAGCAGCAGCACGGCCACCGCGACGTCGGGCCCGGCGGCCGGGCGGCCGTAGGCCAGGCCGATCGTGATCGCGCCGGTGACCACCGCGCTCAGCTCGAGCATCCCGCGCACCAGAGCGCCTGCGCTGCCGGCGTCCGGCACCCGGCGGGCGAGGAAGCCGGCCACGCGCGGCGCGCCGCCCGCGACGACGGCGACCGCCGCCGCGATCACCGGCAGCAGCACGGGCGAACCGCTGAGCGGCAGCAGCATGGCGCCCGCGCTCACGATCGCCACCGCGGTGGTGGGCAGCACCAGGCCCGCGGCCAGCACCCGGACGGCGGGCGCGAGCCCGGTCCGCCGGGTGAGCAGCAGCACGAGCTCCAGGAGCAGCATCGCTGCGGCCGCCCCGGCGGACCACCAGGTGCGGTCGAGCACCACGGTGTACACCCCGAGCGCGAACGGCACGGCCGTCACGCCGAGCACCGCGAACCACTGGGTGCGGGCCACGCGCGTGCCGACGGTCACCGCGACCGCCGTCAGCGAGGCCGCCGCCGACACGGTGCACACGGCGGCGACCCAGCCGAACCCGAGCCAGCCCAGCCAGACACCGCCCACGACCAGCGCGTACGCGTAAGCGCCACCGACGAGGACGGGGTGCGAGACGCGCGGCAGGGCCGCGCGGGCGGCCAGCGCCAGCGGCACGACGACGGCGGTGGCGACCAGCACCGTGGGGCGGCTCTGCCACGAGCCGACCGTCAGCAGGACGAGGGCGACGCAGGCCCCGGTCAGCGCGGCCGGACGCCAGGTCGCACCCTCCTGCGGGCTCATCGCGGAGCCGCCGAGCCGCACCGTGAGCCGCGTGGCCCGGCGCAGCCCGTCGGCCCCCGCCCGCACAGCCGTGACGACGGCGCGCAGCCCGCGCCAGGAGCGCGCCGGGTCGGCCGTCGCCGCCAGCAGCACGGCGGCGAGGACCGCCAGCAGCGCGAGCGACGTCACCGCGGCCAGCCGGGCGTGCAGCGTCGCGGCGACGGCGAGGCCCACCGTCGCCCACGGCGTGAGGCCCCGGGCGGTCCGCACCAGGGCCGACGGCGGTCGCGACGCCGGGCCCGCCGCGACGCCCAGCCGGGACGCGGCCAGCACCAGGACGGCCAGCACGAGCACGCCGAGCACGTTCAGCCCGCGCTCGTCCGCCGGCAGGAACGGGCCACCGAGCGGGGCATCGCCCGGCGTCCGCGCGGGGGCGGCGCCGAGGGGGCCCGTCAGGACCTCCAGCACGCGCAGCGCGGCCAGCCACAGGGCCGGGACGGCCGTGAGCACCGCGACGAGCCACGCCGCGAGCAGCAGGTCGGCACGCGTGCGGGCGGCGGGCACGAGCCCGCGCGCACGTGCGGCGACCAGCACGGTCAGCGTCACGGCGAGCACCGCCCACGCGACGCCCGCCGCCGCCGGCAGCACCCACAGGAACTCGATGTCCGCCCACTCCGTGAGGAACAGGGCGGCGACCGCGCCGAGCGCCCCAGCGGCGAAGGTCCACCAGCGGCGGTGCGTGCCGCGCCGCAGCACGGCGGCGGCGACGGCGGTGACCGCCAGCACGGCCGCCGTCTCGGAGTCCCCGGGGAGGCCGGCGAGGATATCGGCCGGCGGCACCAGGAACGCGGTGCAGACAGCCAGCGCGACCCCCAGCGCCTGGGCCACCTCCAGCAGCCGGAGCTCCACCCGCAGCGCCGAGCCGACGCGCGGGCCCGAGACACGCGCGACCGGCGGCCCCGCCAGCGCGGCCAGGGCGACGAGCAGCGCGCCCGCGCCGACGGCCCACGGCAGCGTGCCGTCGTCGTCCGAGAGGGCGAGCGCCGCCGGGAACGCCGCGAACGGCGCCGCGACCAGGCCGGTCGTGACCCAGGCCCGGACCCGCAGGGCGTGCCCGACCGCGACGGCGCCGACCGTGACGGCCGCCCACCAGGCGGCGAAGGGCAGCGGGGCGACGTCGGGCAGCGTGAACGTGGTGAGGAGGGCCGCGGGCAGCGCGACGGTGCGGACCACGCCCAGCACCCGCGACTCCCACCGGAGAGTGGTGTCGAGCCGTTCGCCGGCCCGGAGCAGGAGGCCGCTCGCGTAGTGCGCCACGAGGCCCGTCGCGACCAGGGCGAGGATCCAGACCCACCGGGGCAGGCCGACGTCGGAGAGGCCCGCCGCGAGCAGCACCGGCACCAGCGGTGCGGCGACGGCGCCGGCGGCGACCCACGACCGCACCCGGAGCCGGCTGCCGAGGAGCACGAGCGCCGGCGCGAGCAGCGCGAGCAGGGCCGCGCGGGCGAGGAACGGCGCGACGCCGCCGAGCAGCCCGGCCTCCAGCCCGAGCTCCGCGCACACCCAGCCCAGCGCGACGGCCAGGGTCGCCACTGCCTCCGCCGACGACCGCAGCCCGGCCCGGCGCATCAGCGCCGCCGCGACCACGGAGGCGACCGTGACCGCGAGCGTCGCGACCGTGCGCAGCACGAGCTGGTCGGCGAGCGTGAAGAACACGAAGACCACCGCGGAGACGGCGACCAGCGCCGCGCCGACCCCGGCGAGGATCGGCTGGAGCGCGACGGTGCTGCGCTGCCGCACTGGACTGGCGACGGTGCCGGCCGACGGGGCGGCGCCGGCCGCGGCACCGGTTCCGGCCGCGGCCACCGCGCCGGCGGACGTCGTGCGGTTCGCGCCGGACGAGCCCGCCGTCCCGGCCGACGCCGGGCCCGCCGTCGTCGGGCTCGCGGCACCTGAGCCGACCGGGCCTGAGCCTGCCGGGGCCGACCCGGCGGCTGCTCCGGCCTTCCGCGCGTAAGCCGCCGCCGCTGGCTGCTCGGCGCGCATCTCGTCGAGGACCCGCTGTCGCTCACGGATGGCCCGCTCGACGGCGAGCGAGGCCTCGTGCACCTCGATCCCGCGCCGGCCGCCCAGGTCGAGCGCGCAGGTCCCGCAGACCGTCCCGTGGAGGGTCGCGCCGCAGGCCGGGCAGGACACGGTGTCGGGCAGCCGCCGCAGCGCGTGACGTACCCACGTCTCTTCCATGGGCGGAAGCCTGGCGGAGCCGGACCCTACGAGGACAGCCCGGCACGCCAGGGAACGGTCACAGTTTCATGCCGAATGTGCGTTTCGCGCGTCTGGACGTGGTGTCCAGAGGCGTCAGACCGTGGCGTCCAGCCAGTCCAGCACCGTGGTCAGGTACTTCTCCCGGGCCGGCTTCGGGGACAGCGCCAGGTCGTGCGCACCGCCCTCGATGACGGCGATCTCCACGGTCTGCCCCAGCCGCGGCGCGCGGGCGTGCATGTGCGCCACGTCGAGCACCACGTCCGTGCCGAGCTGCTCCGCGACGTCCCCGGCGTCGGACCCCGTGCGGCCGCTGGTGCACACGAGCACCGGGCACTGCACGGCCAGCCCGCGCCCGACCGCGCGGTGCCCGCGGCGGATCGCCGCCAGCCACCCGGCCCGCACCGGGAACCCCGCGTACGGCTTCCACCGCAGGTCGTACTCCCACTCGCCGCCGTTGGTGGCGTGCAGGGACCGGCCGTAGCCCTCGCCGAGCCGGGACACGACCAGCCGTGGTGTGACCCGGCCGAGCACGTAGACGGCCTGGGTGACCAGGGTGCGGTCGGACCAGCTCCCCTTGAGGTCGAACCAGGGGCTGTTCAGCACCAGGGCGGTGACCCGGCCGGGCCGCGCGTTCGCGTACATCGAGGTGATGAGACCGCCCGTCGAGTGCCCCAGGAGCACCAGCCCGGTGTGGCCGTCCGCGGCGATCACGCCGGCGGCCGCGTCGAGGTCCTGCGCGTAGAGCTCCAGGCGGTTGATCATGTTGGCGTCGCCGCCCGCCGCCGTCCACGCGTCCATGGACCGGCCGTGGCCGCGCAGGTCGACGGCGTAGAACGGGTAGCCCCGCCCGGCGACCGCCTCGGCCAGGTGCCGCTGGAAGTAGTAGTCGGTGAACCCGTGGACGTACAGCACGGGCGGGCGCCCGACCACCGGTCCGCCCTCGGGCGTGTAGCGGATCAGGGTGGCCTCGGCGCCGCCCGGGAGCTGGAGCGTGCGGGCCTCGAAGCCCGCACCCAGCACGTCCTCGGTCCAGTCGTTCACCCGGCCAGTGTGCCCGACATGCGCGGCGCGCGGCCAGACAACATGCGCTCCCGGCGCAGCGCGGGCAGGAAGCAGAGGGCGCCCAGCGTGCTGAACACCCCGCCGATGATCATGGCCGCCTGGGTGGACAGCAGACCCGCCGTCCAGCCGAGGGCGGGCGCGCCCAGCGAGTAGGCGGCGAACGAGAGCATCGACGCCATCGAGAGCACCGTGGTGCGGTTCCGGGACTCGGCCTCGCGGTGCAGCAGCGCCTGGTAGGCGGGCCCGCACGCGCCGTGCAGCCCGTAGGTCACGAGGTACGCGGCGATCAGGCCGACCGGACCGAGCGCGAGCCCCATCCACACCGTTCCCAGCCCGTTGAGCACGCGCGCGATGATCGCCGTCCGGGCCACGCCGAGCCGGGGCGTGGCCAGGCCCGTCAGGGCCGCCCCGCCCGCGAAGACCGCCCAGCCGGCGGCCGCGGCCGGTCCCGAGACCGCGGCCCCGGCCTGCGTGCCGCCCAGGAGCTCGGAGAGCCGGATCGGCTGGAACGTCTCGAAGATCACCATCCCCACGCTCCAGAACACCTCGACGATCAGCAGCCAGCGCAGCACCCGGTTGTCCCGCGCCAGGCGCAGCCCGTCGCGGACCACCCCGGGCGCCTGGCGGGCCGAGTCGAGCAGCCGGCTCCCCACCCCCGTGCCGCCCGCCGTGCGCGGCACCTCCCGGACCAGCACGACGACAGCCACCAGGTGCACCACGGCGAGCACGGCGTACACCGCGTACGGCAGCACGAGCGCCGACCACGCGGCCACGGGGTGCCACCAGACGAGGGCGCCGGAGACCAGGGCGCCCGCGGCGATGACCACCCCCATCACCGTGCCCTGCGCGGCGAGCGGACGGTCGACGTCGGCCCCCGGCTCGGTGGCGTGCACCGTGTCGACGAACCAGGCCTCCAGCGGGCCGGAGTCGAGCGCCCGGAAGATGCCGGTGACCGCTGCGGCGAGGGCGAAGGCCCAGAAGGACTGCGCGGTGAGGAACACCACGGCCGCCGCCACCTGCAGCACGGCGGCCGCGACGAGCATCGGCCGCCGGCCGAGCGAGTCGGCCAGGCCCGCGGTGGGCAGCTCCAGCGCGAACACGACGAAGCCGCCGACGGACAGCGCCGTGAGGGCCTGCGGCACCGACAGCCCGCGCTCGATCGGCAGCAGCGTGGTGACCGTGACGACCAGCCCGACGGGGAACCAGCGGGTCAGGGTGAGCAGCAGGAAGACCTGCCGGGCGCGGTGCGGGGTCAGGGGGGTCATGACCGGTCCGTCCCGTCCTCGGTGCCGGCGTCGGTGCCAGCGGAGGTGCCGCCGGAGGTCCCGGCGTCGTCCGCGCCCGGCACGTCGTCCGCCTCCAGCGGGAAGGCGGCCTGCCAGATCGTGATGCGGCGGGAGCCGGGGCCACCTCCGGCCTCCCGGTACTGCTCGAACAGCAGGTCCATGTCCGCGCGGAGCGCCGTGAGCTGCTCGGCGTTCAGGTCGAGCCCGGTGTCGCCCTGGCCCGCGGCGTCCTGCCACTCGCTGGGCCAGGCCTCGGCGACGTCGAGCCAGTGGCCGAACTCGGTGCTGAAGAGCCGCAGGTAGTCGCGCTGCAGCCAGCTCAGGGCCGTCGCGGCGTCCTCGTCGGAGGAGAGCTCCGAGGGCGTCCAGCTGTGGGAGCTCGTGGTGGCGCGCCACAGGCGCTGCTTGCCGGCGCCGTCGCCGGTGTCCCCGACCAGGCCCACGGACTCCAGCTTGCGCAGGTGGTAGCTGGTGGCACCGGTGTTGGTGCTGAGCGCGGTCGCGAGGGTGGTGGCCGTCGCGGGCCCGCCACGCCGCAGGGCGCCGAGCAGGCGCGACCGCAGCGGGTGGGCGAGCACCTTGACGGCCTCTGGGGTGAGGCGGAAGTCGTCCTGGGGATCGGTCATACGTGCACAGTACGCGTGCACAATCTCTGTGCACAAGAGTCATGCACAAAAATTGTGCACGCGAGCCTGGTCAGAAGAGCATGACGACGGCGGTCACCACGCCGGCGACCACCACGAGCACCCGGAACACGCTCGGCGGCATCTTGCGGCCGATGCGCGCGCCCACGTACCCGCCCACCACGGATCCCGCGGCCAGCAGCCCGATCGCCAGCCAGTCCAGGTCGGCGACGAACACGAAGATGACCGTGGCGATCACGTTCGCGGCGAGCAGCGCGACGGTGCGCAGCGCGTTGATGTTCCGAACGGCCAGGTCGGTCCCGAGCCCCAGCACGGCGGCCATCATGACGCCGGCGCCCGCGCCGAAGTAGCCGCCGTACACGCCGGTCAGCACCGAGAAGACGACGGTCGCGGGGGACATGCCGTGCCGCAGCCGGGTCGGCTCGTCGCGGGTGCGCCGCAGCCACCGGCTGATCCAGGGCTGCACGCCCACCAGCAGGCAGGAGGTCAGGATCAGCCACGGCACGATCGCCTCGAACACCCCGGGCGGCAGCGCGAGCAGCAGCACGGCCCCGCCCACGGACCCGACGGCGCAGGTGATGAGCACGATCAGCGCGACGCGCGGGTGCTCGCGCAGCTCCTGCCGGTAGCCGAACGACCCACTCAGCCCGGCGGGCACCAGGCCCACGGTGTTCGACGCGTTCGCGACCACGGGCGGCAGGCCCACGGCCAGCAGCACGGGGAAGCTGAGGAGCGAGGCGACGCCGACGGTCGTGGACAGCACGCCCGCGCCGAAGCCGGCGCCGAGCACGGCGAGGTGCTCCCAGCCGGTCATCGCTCGTCCTCCCGCAGCAGGGCGACGTCGCTGACCATCTCGACGTGCGCGTGCATGGCCGCGGCGGCGGCCTGCGGGTCCCGGGCGCGGATGGCGTCCGCGATGGCGCGGTGCCCGGTCAGGGAGTTGCGCGGCCGGCCGGGCTGGGAGAGCGACTCGATGCGGCTCTCGCGGATCAGGCTGGCGATCTCCCGCATCGTCCGGGCCAGCAGGTCGGAGTGCGCCGCGGCCGTCACTGCTGCATGGAACTGCTCGTCGGCGTCCACACCCCGGTCCCCGTGCTCGATCGACGCCGCCATCGCGTCCAGGGAGGCGTCGATCGCGACGAGGTCGTCCTCGGTGCGGCGCTGCGCGGCCAGGGCGGCGATCTTGGTCTCCAGCGCGTCCCGGATGTCGATGATCTCGGGCATGCGGTCGGCGTGCGCGCGGATGGCCTCGACGATGCGGCTCTCGCCGAGCTTGCCGGTCAGCACGGTGCCGTCACCGTGCCGCACCACCACGACGCCCACGACCTCGAGCGCGACCAGCGCCTGGCTGAGCGTCGCGCGGCTGACGCCGAGCCGGGCGGCGAGCTCCCGCTCCGGGGGCAGCCGGTCGCCGGCTTTCAGCCCGTTCTGGGTGATCCACGTGGTGATCTGCTCCGCGACCTGCTCGTAGAGGCGGGTGCGGGCCAGCGGGGTCGGCAGTTCGGCGGAAGCCTTCGGGGTCACCACCTGAGGATACTTGACAGAACGGACACTGGCCTATTGGCTAGGCCACTGATCCATCGTGCCTCGTCGGTCAACGGTGACCGCCGCGATGGAGACAGAGGAGTTCTCATGGGTCCTGAGTGGATCGCGATCATCGCGCTCGTCGCGTTGTTCGTCGCCGGGACAGTCCTGCCGATCAACATGGGCGCGCTCGCCTATGTCGCGGCGTGGTTTGTCGGCGTCTTCGCCCTGCACATGGACGAGAAGGAGGTGCTGGGCGGGATCAGCGCCGATCTCGTCCTGACGCTCATCGGCGTCACGTACCTGTTCTCGATCGCCAAGAACAACGGGACCGTCGATCTCATCGTCTCCCAGGCCGTCCGCGCCGTCGGCGGCCGGGCGGCGCTCATCCCCTGGGTCATGTTCGCCGTGACCGCGCTGCTCACCGCCATCGGTGCCGCCAGCCCCGCGGCCTGCGCCATCATCGGCCCGGTCGCCCTCGGGTTCGCCCGCCGCTACAAGATCAACCCGCTCATGATGGGCATGTTCGTGGTGCACGGCGCCCAGGGCGGCGGGTTCTCGCCGATCAGCATCTACGGCACCATCACCAACTCGGTCATGGCCGACGTCGGCTACGAGGGCACCGAGATGGGCGTCTTCATCGCGTCGCTCGCGATCAACACCGCGATGGCCGTGGTCCTGTTCCTCGCGCTCGGCGGCCGCCAGCTCATGAACGAGCGGGTCGACCCCGCCGACGCGTCCGGGCACCTCGTCGACGACCTGCACGCCGGCGGCACCTCCGTCACCGTCAGCGGCCAGGGCGCGGGCATCTCGACCACCACGCGCGGGCTCGGCGTGCGCCGCGACCACGTGCTGACCCTCGTCGCCTTCGCCGCCGTCGCCACGACCGCGCTCGCGTTCGACCAGAACATCGGCTTCGTCTCCATCACCGCCGCCGTCGCGCTGGCCATGCTGTCCCCGCACCAGCACAAGGACGCCGTCAAGCAGATCGCCTGGCCCACCGTGCTGCTCGTCGCGGGCGTGAGTACCTATGCCGCGATCCTCACCGCCTCCGGCGCGCCCGAGTACATCGGCACCTGGGCCGCGGGCCTCGGTGTCGCGGCCGTCGGCGCGCTCGTCCTCTGCTACGTGGGCGGGATCGTCTCGGCCTTCGCGTCGTCGACGGCGCTGCTGCCGGTCATCATCCCCATCGCCGTGCCGCTCATCGCCGCCGGCGGCGTGAGCCCCTGGGCGATGGCCGCCGCCCTGGCCGTCTCGTCGACCATCGTCGATGTCAGCCCTTTCTCCACGAACGGAGCCCTGATGCTCGCCAACCGCCCGGACACGATCTCCGAGCAGGCCTACTACAAGCAGATCCTCGGTTACGCCGTCATCGTCACCCTCGTGGGGCCGCTGCTGGTCTGGGCCATCCTCGTCCTGCCGGGCTGGTGAGCACGGTGAGCACCATGACCGGACCCCTGACCGACGTCGTCGTCGTCGACCTGTCCCGCGCCCTCGCCGGGCCGCACGCCACCATGATGCTGGGCGACCTGGGCGCGCGCGTCGTCAAGGTGGAGGTGCCCGGGCGGGGCGACGACACGCGCGGCTGGGGCCCACCGTTCGTCGGCGAGGAGGACGCCCGCGAGTCGACGTACTTCCTCTCCGCGAACCGCAACAAGGAGTCCATCGCGCTCGACCTCAAGGCCGACGCCGACCGGGCGACCCTGCTCGACCTCGTCGACCGCGCCGACGTGCTCGTGGAGAACTTCCGGCCCGGCGTCCTGGACCGGCTCGGCCTGGGCGTCGAGACGCTGCTGGAGCGCAACCCGCGCCTGGTGGTGCTCTCGATCACCGGGTTCGGGCACGACGGGCCGGAGGGCGGCCGTGCCGGGTACGACCAGATCGCCCAGGGCGAGGCCGGCCTGATGTCCCTGACGGGCTCCGGCCCCGACGACCCGCAGCGCGTGGGCGTGCCGATCGGCGACCTGCTCGCCGGGATCTACGGCGCGTACGGCGTGCTGGCGGCGCTGCACGAGCGGCACCGGACCGGCGTCGGCCAGGTCGTCCGGACGTCGCTGCTGGCCGCCGTCACCGGGGTGCACGCCTTCCAGGGCACCCGGTGGACGGTCGCCGGGGAGGTGGGGCGCGCGCAGGGCAACCACCACCCTTCCATCGCGCCGTACGGCCTGTTCCGCTGCCGTGACGGCGCCGTCCAGATCGCCGTCGGGTCCGAGGCGCTGTGGCAGAAGTTCTGCCTCGCGTTCGGGCTCGACGCCGACGCGGAGGGCCTGCGGGACAACTCTGGGCGGGTGGCCCGCCGCGACCAGGTGATCAAGCTGGTCGAGGACGCGTTCGAGCCCTACGCCGCGGACGCGCTGCTGACGAAGCTGTCCGACGCCGGGATCCCGGCGGGCCGGGTGCGTACGCTCGACGAGGTGTACGCATGGGAGCAGACCGCGAGCCAGGGGCTGCTCGTGGACGTGGAGCACACGAGCCTCGGCAGGCTGACCCTGCCGGGCCCGCCGCTGCGGTTCTTCGACGCCGACGGCGCCGAGGTCACGCGGCGCGAGCACCGCGCGCCGCCGGTGCTGGACGAGCACGCCGCCCGGATCCGGGCCTGGCTCGACGCGGCCGGCGGGGCGGGCGGGCTGGGTGGGCCCGGTGGGCTGGGCGGACGTCGGCCGGAGGCCGGTCCGTGACCCGCCGCTGGACGGCGCGCGAGCTGCTCGACCTGGTGCTCGACGCCGGCAGCTTCGAGTCCTGGGACGAGCCGGTCGACACCTCCGGGCACTCCGCGGAGTACCGCGCCGTGCTGGCCGCCGCCGCGGAGAAGGCCGGCACCGACGAGTCCGTGCTCACCGGCCGCGGTCGCGTGCGCGGGCGGCCCGTGGTGGTCGTCGTCAACGAGTTCCGGTTCCTCGGGGGGTCCATCGGCCGGGCCGCCGCCCGGCGGATCACCGCCGCCGTCCGCCGCGCGACGGCGGAGCGCCTGCCCGTCCTGGCCACGACGGCGTCCGGCGGCACTCGGATGCAGGAGGGCACCCCCGCCTTCCTGCGGATGGTCGAGATCTCGCGCGCCGTCATGGCGCACCGCGACGCCGGCCTGCCCTACCTGGTCTACCTGCGGCACCCCACGACGGGCGGCGTCTACGCGTCCTGGGGATCGCTCGCCCATCTCACCGTCGCCGAGCCGGGCGCCCTCATCGGGTTCCTCGGCCCGCGCGTCGTCGAGGCCCTGACCGGCAGGGCGCTGCCCGACGGCGTGCAGTCCGCCGAGAACCTCGCCGCCAAGGGCGTGCTCGACGGCGTCGTCACGCCCGAGAGCCTGCCAGCTCTGGTCGAACGGGCGCTCGCGGTGCTGGTCGACCCGCCGTCGTCGTCCACGCTGCCGCGCCGGACGGGCGAGCCCTCCGGGACGACGTCCGCCTGGGACTCCGTGCTGCGGACCCGCGCCGCGGGCCGGGTGGGCGTGCGCGACCTGCTGCGCCACGGCGCGTCGGGGACCGTGCGGCTGTCCGGCACGGACGAGGGCGAGCGGGACGAGTCGATGCTGGTCGCGCTCACGCGGCTGGACGGCCGGCCATGCCTGGTCGTCGGGCAGGACCGGAGCCGGCAGACCGAGAGCACCCCGATGGGTCCCGCCGCGCTGCGCGTGGCCCGGCGCGCGATGGGGCTGGCCGAGGAGCTGCGGCTGCCCCTGGTCGCCGTGATCGACACCCCCGGGGCCGAGCTGTCGCAGGCCGCCGAGGAGGGCGCGCTCGCCGGCGAGATCGCGCGCTGCATGGCTGCGCTCACCCGCATGACCGTGCCGACGCTGTCGGTGATCCTCGGCCAGGGCTGCGGCGGCGGGGCGCTCGCGCTGCTGCCCGCGCAGGCGGTGATCGCGGCGGAGCACGCCTGGCTGTCGCCGCTGCCGCCCGAGGGGGCGAGCGTCATCGTGCACGGGGACACCACGCACGCGGCCGAGCTGGCGGAGGCGCAGCACGTGCGCGCCGTCGACCTGCTCGCCGAGGGCGCGGTACAGCGGGTGGTCCCGGAGCACGACGACGACACCGTGCCGGACATCGCCAGGGCCGTCGCCGCGGAGTGCGCGGCGGTGCTGACGCGGCTGGCCGGGGCCTAGCGCTTCTCGACCGCCTTGCGGACCTGCTGGACCAGCGCGAACACCAGCAGCGCCGCGAACGCGATCGAGGCGACGTTGTCGGGCAGCACGACCGACAGGCTCGCGCCGCCGAACGAGAAGACCGACGCCACGAGGCCGATGATGGCCGCCGTCTTGAGGTGCACCAGGCCGTTGCGGGCGTTGACCCAGGTGCCGGAGATCGCGGTGGGGATCATCGCGACCAGCGACGTGCCCTTGGCGAGCGCGGGCGCGAAGTCGAACAGGGCGGACAGGCCCGGCACGGCGATCTGGCCGCCGCCGATGCCGAGCAGGCCTGACGCGATGCCCATCACGAGGCCGAGCCCGACCATGCCGGCGCCGTCGAGCAGGCTGGGGACGCCCTGCGCGGTGTCGACCAGCGGCGGGTCGGCGAACGCGTCGAGCAGGGAGCGCACGATGCCCGCCACGAGCACGCCGACGAACAGCCAGCGCAGGAGGGTCTCCGGCACGCGCGCGAGCAGCCGGGCCCCGTACGCGGCGCCGGCCACGGAACCGACCACGAGCAGCCCGGCCGAGATCAGGTCGACCGCCTGGTGGGTCAGGTACGGGATGGAGCCGACGATCGCCGCCGGCAGGATCGCCGCGAGCGAGTAGGCGCTGGCCCGGCGCTGCGTGAGGCCGCCGAGCGAGGTCAGGAGCGGCACCATCACGATGCCGCCACCCAGGCCGAACAGCCCCGAGAAGGACCCGCCGACGATTCCCACGAGGGCGGCGCGGGGTGGGGTCAGGGAGTCGTCAGTCTGCTCGGTCACCCCGTGATGATCTCAGGTGAGCGGCGATGGTCCGCGCACAGTCCAGGGACCCGGTGCTCGTGGTGTCGATCTCCAGGTCGTACCGGACACCCCGGTGGACGACGTCGGCCTGCTGCGCGGCCATGCCCGTGACCCGGTCGCCGCGGGTGGCCTCGCGCCGCGCGGCGACCGCCGGGTGGCACCGCACGCCGACCCAGAGCGTCGGCACGTCGCCCAGCGCGTCGAGCCAGCGGCGCTGGGACCCGGCGCCGCCGAGGAACACGTCGTCGACCACGAGGTGCGCGCCCGCGCGGGCCATGGCGACCAGCCCGGTGATCCAGGCGTCCTGCAGCGTCATGAAGTCCTGCCCGACGGCGACGCCGCCGTCGTCGGCGAACCCGATCCCGTCGCCGCCGGTCGTCAGCCGGGCGGGCATCGCGTCGACGAGGGTGTCGATGCTGAGCGAGAGCCAGGGCTCGGGCAGCACGACCTGGAGGTCGCGGGCGATCGCCGACTTGCCGGAGCTGGATCCGCCGTTGAGGACGATGACCTGGGTGCTCATGCGGTCACCGTACGAGTGTCGGTGAGGCGCGCTACAGTGATTATCAAGTTGAGCGGAATAGACTCAACTTTGAGACGGTTTCATCGAGGTAGAACTCCGCCCACGTTCACCAGCCCCGGGAGGCTTCATGGACACCAAGTTCACGACCATGTCGCAGCAGGCGATCGGCGACGCCATCCAGTCGGCGTCGGCGGCCGGCAACCCGCAGCTCGAGCCGGTCCACCTGCTCGCCTCGCTGCTCCAGCAGGAGCGCGGCGTGGCCGTCGGCCTGCTCGACGCCGTCGGGGCGAACGCGCAGGCCATCGGCCAGCAGGTGCGCGCCGCCCTCGTCGCGCTGCCCCAGACCAGCGGGTCCAGCACGGCCCAGCCGAGCGCGAGCCGCGCCCTGGCGACGGTGCTCGACCTGGCGGGCAAGGAGGCCCAGGGGCTGGGCGACGAGTACGTCTCCACCGAGCACCTGCTCATCGCGCTCGCCGCCGGGCAGTCGTCCGCGGCGCAGATCCTGTCCGACGCCGGGGCGACCGCCGACGCGCTGCGCGCGGCCCTGCCGGCCGTCCGCGGTTCCGGCCGTGTCACGAGCCCCAACCCGGAGGGCACCTACAAGGCGCTGGAGCAGTACGGCACCGACCTCACGCAGCAGGCTCGCGACGGCAAGCTCGACCCGGTGATCGGCCGCGACTCGGAGATCCGCCGCGTGATCCAGGTGCTGAGCCGCCGCACCAAGAACAACCCGGTGCTCATCGGCGAGCCCGGCGTCGGCAAGACCGCCGTCGTCGAGGGGCTGGCGCAGCGAGTCGTCGCGGGCGACGTGCCCGAGTCCCTCAAGGGCAAGCGGCTGATCTCCCTCGACCTGGCCTCGATGGTGGCCGGCGCCAAGTACCGCGGCGAGTTCGAGGAGCGCCTCAAGGCGGTCCTGGAGGAGATCACGGCGTCGGACGGCGAGGTGGTCACCTTCATCGACGAGCTGCACACCGTGGTCGGCGCGGGCGCCGGCGGCGACGGCGCGATGGACGCCGGCAACATGCTCAAGCCCATGCTCGCGCGCGGCGAGCTCCGCATGGTCGGCGCCACCACGCTCGACGAGTACCGCGAGCACATCGAGAAGGACCCCGCGCTGGAGCGCCGGTTCCAGCAGGTCTTCGTGGGCGAGCCGTCGGTCGAGGACACCGTGGCGATCCTGCGCGGGCTCAAGGAGCGCTACGAGGCGCACCACAAGGTGACGATCGCCGACTCGGCGCTCGTGGCCGCCGCATCCCTCTCCGACCGGTACATCTCCGGGCGGCAGCTCCCCGACAAGGCGATCGACCTGGTCGACGAGGCCGCGTCCCGCCTGCGCATGGAGCTCGACTCCTCGCCGATCGAGATCGACGAGCTGCAGCGCGCCGTCACGCGCCTCGAGATGGAGGAGGTCGTGCTTTCCGAGTCGGCCGACGCCGCGTCCAAGGACCGGCTCGAACGGCTCCGCGCCGACCTGGCCGACCGCCGGGAGGCGCTGGCCGCGCTCACCGCGCGCTGGGAGTCCGAGAAGGCCGGGCACAACCGCGTGGGTGACCTGCGCGCCCGCCTCGACGAGCTGCGCACGGACGCCGAGCGCAAGCTCCGCGAGGGCGACCTGGAGGGTGCGGCGCGCATCCAGTACGGCGAGATTCCCGTCGTCGAGAAGGAGCTCGCGGCCGCCGAGGAGGAGGAAGCCGGCGCGGAGGACGTGCCGGACGGCCTCGGCCCGGAGACCACCGAGCCGCCGATGATCGCCGACAAGGTCGGCGCCGACGAGATCGCCGAGGTGGTGGCGGCGTGGACCGGTATCCCCGCCGGGCGCCTGCTCCAGGGCGAGTCCGAGAAGCTCCTGCACATGGAGGACGTGCTCGGCGAGCGCCTGATCGGGCAGCGGGCCGCGGTCGCCGCGGTGTCCGACGCCGTGCGGCGCACCCGGGCAGGCGTCTCCGACCCGGACCGGCCCACCGGCTCGTTCCTGTTCCTCGGGCCCACGGGCGTGGGCAAGACCGAGCTCGCCAAGGCGCTCGCCGACTTCCTGTTCGACGACGAGCGCGCCATGGTGCGCATCGACATGTCCGAGTACGGGGAGAAGCACTCCGTGGCCCGGCTCGTCGGCGCCCCTCCGGGCTACGTCGGGTACGAGGAGGGCGGTCAGCTCACCGAGGCCGTGCGGCGCAGGCCGTACTCGGTGGTGCTGCTGGACGAGGTGGAGAAGGCGCACCCCGAGGTCTTCGACATCCTGCTCCAGGTGCTCGACGACGGCCGCCTGACCGACGGCCAGGGTCGCACCGTGGACTTCCGCAACACCATCCTGGTGCTGACCTCGAACCTCGGCTCGCAGTTCCTCGTGGAACCGATGCTGTCGGACGAGGAGCGGCGGGAGTCCGTGATGACCGCCGTCCGCGCGGCCTTCAAGCCGGAGTTCCTCAACCGGCTCGACGACGTGGTGGTCTTCGACGCGCTGTCGCTCGACGAGCTCGGCCGCATCGTCGACCTGCAGGTCGACGCCTTCTCGAAGCGGCTCGCCGACCGGCGCATCACGCTGGAGGTCACCGCGGCGGCCCGCGAGTGGCTCGCCCTGGAGGGCTTCGACCCGGCCTACGGTGCCCGGCCGCTGCGCCGCCTCGTGCAGCGCGAGATCGGCGACCGCCTGGCGCGGCTGCTGCTCGCGGGCGAGGTGTCCGACGGCGACACGGTGGTCGTGGACCGCGGTGCCGGGGAGGGCCTGACCCTCGAACGGCGGGTGCTCACCGCGTAGCCGGAGCTCCGGGTGCGCACCGCGTCGCGGGCGCACCCGGATGTGACGGTCTTGTGA
>NZ_JBHWZO010000101.1:0-20325 GCF_042728455.1 Promicromonospora sp. NPDC060204 | reverse complement strand
CTTCTACCCCGTCATCAGGCCCGGAATCGGGGCGGATACGGGCCCAATGACGGGGTAGAAGCGCACTTCGCACGTGACACCGGCAGGCCCAGCGTCAGACCGGGGCCGTCAGCGGGTCCGTCTCCGGCTGGACCGGGCCGGCCGCCGTCTCGTAGGCGAAGCCCTCCCGGACCCAGTACTCGAAACCGCCGATCATCTCCTTGACGTCGTAGCCGAGCTTCGCGAACTCCAGGGCGGCCTTGGTCGCGCCGTTGCAGGCCGGACCCCAGCAGTACACGACCACGGGCTTCTCCCGGTCGACGGTCTGCTCGGCCCGCAGGCGCACCTTGCCGCCGGGCAGGTGCACGGCGCCGGGGACGTGGCCCTGGTCCCAGCAGGCCGGGGAGCGGACGTCGACCAGCGTGAACGGGCTGTTCGAGGCCAGCGCCGCGTGGACGTCGCTGACGTCGGTCTCGAAGGCGAGGCGCCCCGCGAAGTGGGCGACGGCGGCGGAGGTGTCCTGGGAGATCGTCATGGCCCGAGTCTGCGGACGCCCGGCTACCGGAGACAAGAGTCCGGATGCGCAGGGTTTCTGAAGCATCCGTAAGGCTGGCTACTCCGAGCGCCCGGCTACCGCCTGGGGAGCAGGTGCGGGTGCTGCGCCTCCACCACGTTCGGGTGCGCCCGCACGCGGCTCTTGAGCCAGTTGTCGCCGAACACCGCGTGCAGCGGGTTCGCGGGGTCCAGCGTGACGCCGGGCGCGGCGGCGCGGAGCGACTCCGGCAGCTCGACGTCCGGGATCGTCGCGTCGAGCGCGGGCCCGTGGAAGTACGGGATCGAGATGCGCTCGGTGCCCGCCGGCGGGGACACGACGCGGTGCAAGGTCGCCTTGAGGTAGCCGTCCGTCGCGATCTCCAGCAGCTCGCCGATGTTCACGACGAACGCCCCGGCGGGCGGGACGACGTCGAGCCACTCGCCGTCCTTCTCGACCTGGAGGCCCGCCTTGCCGTCCTCGACGGAGAGGAGCGTGAGCACCCCGAGGTCCTTGTGCGCGCCGACGCCCTGGGCGGGCGCGGCCGCCTCGACCCCCGGGTAGCGGGCGATCTTCAGGTGGGGCGAGGGCCGCTCGAAGACGGCGTCGAACGTGTCCGACGGCGCGCCGAGCGACTCGGCCCAGGCCCGCAGCAGCCGGGTCGCGACGCCGTCGAGCCGGGTCAGCCACTCCTCGGCGACCTCGCGCAGGGCCGGGAGCGCCTCGGGCCAGAGGTTCGGGCCCTCCAGGACCCAGTAGTCGGGGACGCCGGGTCCGGCGGGCACCGCCGGCCGCTCGGCGCCGATGTCGATCTGCTCGCGCTGGTCCACGCGGCCGAGCGTGCGTTCGCCGCCCATCCGCGTCCAGCCGCGGAAGTGGGGGCTGTGGACGTTCTCGATCGCGCGCTTCTGCTCCTCGGGGAGCGCGAAGAACTCGCGGGCGGTGGCGTACGCGCGGTCGATCAGGTCGCGCGGGACACCGTGGCCGACCAGGGAGAAGAAGCCGACCTCGTGGGTGGCGCGCCGCAGCTCGTCGCGGAAACGGGCCTGGTCGTCGCGGTCGCCGTCGAGCAGCGAGAGGTCCAGTACGGGGATGCCGGGCATGGTGAGGGTCCTTTCGAGGGTGCCGGGTGGGTGCGCCGACGGCGACCGCCCCGGCATCCACCGACACCTCCGCCAGGTGCTCCCGGCCTCCGGACGGAGGAGTGCGGGAGCCCGGCGCGTGCGCACGGGGATGCGATGTGAGCAGGAGCTGCTGTCGGCGGCGCGAGGAGACGCGCCAGGGGGTCGCCCGGTGGGCGACCGCTCAGCGGCGACAGCAGGTACAGAGGAAGGTGCTCACGATGTGAGACACGGTAGCACCCGGACCCGCGGAACGGCAGGGGTCCGCCTCAGTCGGTCACGACCTCGCGCAGGAACCGGACGACCCGGCGGGCCCGGAACATCAGCGCGTACCCGATCGCGATCACGTGGCCCACCACGCGCATCGTCTCGTTCACGGCGCCCTCGAGCAGGGTGTCCTCGTCGTCGACCACGCCGTCCCGCGCCGAGCGCAGGCTCAGGATCTTGGCCCGGTCGTCGGGGCCCAGCTCCTCCAGCAGCTTCGGCACCGCGGAGAGCGACTGCGCGAACGGCGCGTTGCGTTCGAGCACGGGCTTGATGATGTCCTCGGGTTCGAGGAACTTTCCGGCGATGATCACGACGGCAACGATCGAACGGCGTCGGGCGTACTCCGCGAGCACCGCGCCCGCGCCGGCGGACGCGCCCATGAGGGCCACCCGCTCGCCCCGCTGCTCGAACTGCTCGACCAGGGCGTCGAGGCGGTCCAGCCGCTCCTCGAACGACGCGTCCGACGACCAGCGCACCCGGAACATCGTGGTGCGCACACCCAAAGCGCGCCAGGTCCGGAGCGCCTCGCGCTGGAGGTGCACCAGCGGCGGCATGCGGTCGCCGAGCCCGGGGACGTAGATCAGGCGGATCGGCGGCTTGCCGTGGTGGGTCGCCCGGGCGCCGGGGAGGCCGTCGTCGGGCGCGGGCAGGTCGCCGTCGCCGCTGGTCACGTGCTCGCTCATCTCGCGCAGGAGGCTACACCGGCGCGGGGCTCAGCACGTGTCAGACGTACAGGTCACCCGGGGGACCTGTACGTCCGACACGTGCGCGTGGGTGGGGCGGTGGGTCAGCGGACGGCGTACGCGCGCGTCACCGTCTGCTTCACAGTGCCGCCCGACGCGTCCCGCGCCTCGACCCGGAGCGACACGTGCTCGGTGCCGCGAGGCGCCCGCACCGTCCCGGTGAACTTCCCCGGCCGCCGGTCGGTGAGGGGCACGGCGTGCCAGGTCGCGCCGTCGTCCGCGGACCACCACAGACGGGCGGACGTGACCCGGTTCTTGGCGGACCGGCCGTCCGGGGTGCCGGCCGTGACGCCGTCCGGAGCGCCGGCCGGGTGCCCGGCCGTGAGCGTAACCCGCGTGCTGCGGGGTGCCGCGTTGTGCGCGTCGAGGCCCTTGACCGCGTAGCCGACGTCGAGCACGGCCGGGCCGGTGGCGGCACCCGGCATCGCGCGGAACCGCCACTCGGTGCTGGTCCGCGTGGACCGCTCCCACCAGGACGACTCCTGGCTCGCGTCGAGGACCACGCGGTGCGCGGCGCCGCCCGCGGGGAGCGCCACCTCGGCCGAGGACCGCTTCTGGTCGAGCACGGCCTCGCCGTCCTGCCAGACCCGCAGGCGCGTGCTCTGCCCGCCGAAGGACTCGAACGGGTGCCCCTCGGCGTCGCTCCAGGGCACGAGGCGGAGGCCGAGCGTGTCGTCCGTGACCGTGAACGCGCCGGACCCCGCCCGCGTGCTCAGGACGGCGCCGCCCACCGTGGTCCGGGCCTTCTCCCGCGGCGCGTAGGTGCGCGCCACGGCGTCGAAGTAGCCCTGCTGCGGGTCGTCCGCCGAGCCCGTGTACACCTGGTGGCCCCAGGCGACGCCGTTCGCGCTCAGGTACTCGGTGCGCCGGCCGGGGATCGTGACCGGGCTGCCCACGGCCGAGCCCCACTGGTGACCCGGCGCGGTGCCGACCCGGGCGCTCTCGGCGTGGTGGTCGGCGCCGAGGGACGCGTATGTGGTCGTGACCGCGGCCGTGTCACGGGCGGTCGCCCGGAAGCGGAACGTGTCCACCACGTCCTGCGTGTACAGGAGGTCGTAGGTGTACGACGGCGCCCGGCCCGCCGCCACCGGCTGCTCCAGGACGAAGTGGGTCTGCAGGTCGTACGTGCCGACCGTGACCGGCGCGTCCGTCGGCGTCGCGTACGCCTTCGCCCCGTTCCCCACCACGGTGCCGAACCCGTACGGGTCGTCGCCCGCCGCCGTGGTCCGGGTGTCCTCCAGCGCGATCCACCGGACCGCGGCGGGCCGGTGGGTGGACACGGTGAGCTCGCGCGCCTCGCGGGCGTCGAGCACGACCGTGGTGTCGTCGGCGACGGTCACCTCCGGACGGAGCACCGCGGAGACCTCGGAGACGACGTACTCCTCGTCGGTGGTCCACAGGAAGCCCGTGACCGAGTACCGGCCCGGCGGCACCCGCAGGTCCAGGCCCTCGGGGCCGATCTCCTGGTGCTCGTCGAACAGGGTCGGGTCGTCCACGTTCACGATGCGCACGCTCGACGACCCGGTGTGCGGCTCGCCGTCGCGCCCGAGGGTCCGGACGTCCAGGTCGGCGAGGTCGGGCTCCTTGTACCAGCCGAGCGGCGTGCGGATCTCGCGGCCCTCGGGGTCCGTGGCCGTGACCGCGCCCGAGTAGCGGCGCTCGACGGCGCCGACCGTGGGGTCGACGCCGACGTCGACCGTCGCCGTGCCCCCAGCGGGCACCGTCAGGGACGCGGCGCCGAGCGTGACGGCGCCGGCGGGCAGCGGCTCGCCGTCCTGGTCCGACGCCTCGACCGCGAGGTCCAGCGTGACCGCGGCCGCGCCGAGGTTCTCGTAGGTGAGCGTCCTCGTCGAGGTGCCCTCCTGCGGGTACTCGAAGCCGCCGAACGACAGCGACGCGGGCGTCGGCACGACGGGCAGGCCGAGCGCGGCGGGCACGAGGACGCGGCCGGCGCCCTCGTCGAACGCGCCGCCGCTGGTGTGCCGGGCCGAGCCCATGAGGACCGCCTTGAGCTGCGGCCCCGTCAGCTCGGGGCGCGCCTGCTTGAGCACGGCGGCCGCGCCGGCCACGTGCGGCGCGGCCATGGAGGTGCCGCTCCAGGCCGTGTAGGGGCCGGCGTCCTCCCCCTCGTTGGTGCCGGCGGCACGGGCCGCGACGATCTCGACGCCCGGCGCCGTGATGTCCGGCTTGATGGCGTAATCCCTCAGCCGCGGCCCGCGGCTGGAGAAGTACGCGACCTGGTCGTCGTCGTCGACGGCGCCCACCGTCAGGGCCGAGTCAGCGGCCCCCGGCGGGACGACGGCGCCGTACAGGCCCTCGTTGCCCACGGCCACGACGAAGAGCGTCCCGTACCGGTCGCTCAGCGTGTCGACGGCCATCGAGAACGGGTCCGTGCCGTCGGTGTAGCGCTCGGACTCGCCGAGGCTCATGTTCACCACCTGCGCGCCGGCCTCCGCGATCCACTCCATGCCGTCGATGATCGACGACGCCTCACCGCCGCCGAAGTCGTCGAGCACCTTGCCGACCAGGAGGTCGGCGCCCGGGGCCACGCCGCGGTTGTCGCCGTCCGACGCGTCGCCCGAGCCCAGGGCGATCGAGGCCACGTGCGTGCCGTGGCCGTACCGGTCCACGGTGTCGCCGGAGCCGGTGAAGTCGCGGGCCCCGACGAGCACGTCGTCGAGGTCGGGGTGGGTCGCGTCGATGCCGGAGTCGAGCACGCCGACGGTCACCCCGTCGCCGGTGTACCCGGCGTCCCAGGCGGTCGGCGCGCCGATCTGCGGCATCGAGTCCACGTCGAGCGCCTCGACGTGGCCGTCCAGCCAGACCTTCACGGCCGGCGCGGCCGGCGCACCAGGCGCCCCGGGCGCCGCCGAACGGGCCGCCGGGGCCGGGTCCAGCGTCGCGAGCAGGTCCGCGGCCGCGGCCCGGTCCAGGTCGGCCGAGACCGCGCCGACCGACGGCAGACTCCGCTCGGGGTCGAGGCCGAGCGCCGCCCAGTCGAGCTCGTCGTGCTGCGCGAGGCGGGCCGAGACCGGGGCGCCGGTCCCGTCCGGGGTGACGGCCGCGGTGGCCGCCGCGTCCGCCACCACCGCGTCCTGCACGATGACGGGCACCGTGTCCCGGTGACCGTCGTCGTACCCGGCGGCGACGAGGCCGGTGACGTCGAACAGCGCCGGGTCCAGGCGGTCGGGCACGAGGCGCGCGACGTCGCCGGGGATCACCTGCACGCTGTCGCCCTGGACGAGCTTCTGGAAGGCGATCCCCTCGCGGCCCGCGGCGGGCCGCACCGTGACGGACCTGCGGCCGTCGGGGTACCGCCCGACGTCGACCTGGTCCCCCGTGATCAGGGTGACCGTCGCGGACGACGCCGGCGCGGCTGCCGTCCCGCCTGCCGCACCGACGTCCTGCCCGCCGGACACCGTCCCCCCGGACGACCACGCCGGTACCCCCGTACCCAGCGCGACCGCCACCGCGATCGCCGCTGCCGCTGCACCCGTTCTGGCGCGCATCTGCCTGTCTCCTTCGTGAGGACGCCGGCGGTCGAATGCCGCCTTCACGAGGGCAGACGCCGCGTACGCCCAGTTCGTTGGGGTCGCGGCGGCGGGTCAGCGGACGCCGTAGGCGCGGACCACCGTCTGCCGGATCGTCGTACCCGCCCGGTCCTTGGCCCCGACACGGAGCGAGACGTGCTCCGTACCCGCCGGGACCCGTAGGTCGGCGGCGTAGACGCCCGCGCCGGTCCGGTGCAGCGCCGCCTTGCGCCAGGTGGCACCGTCGTCCGGCGACCACCACAGCCGGGCCTCGGTGACCTTGCCGCCCGAGCTGCCGGCCTGGTGCCCGACGGTCACGGTGGCCCTGGTCCGCGCGGGTGCCGTGTTCGCCAGGTCCATGCCGTCGACATCGAGCGCGACGTCCAGCACGGGCAGGTCGACCGGATCGGCACCGAGACCCGCGGGCTCCGCGTGGAAGGTCCACTCGGTGCTCACCCTCGTGGACCGGTTCCACCAGCTCAGGTCCCGCTCACCGTCCAGGACGACGCGGTAGTCGGCTCCTCCGGCGGGGACGGGGACGTCCGCCCGGTAGCCGTCGACGTCGACCACCTGGGCGCCGTCCTGCCACACCGCCAGGTGGTCGGACAGCTCGTACCCCGAGGACGTGTGCCCGTCGGCGTCGGTCCACCCCGGGACGACCAGGGCGAGCGAGTCGCCCTGGGTCTGGAACAGGCCGTCCGCGCGGAGCCGGGCGTTGATCACCGCACGGCCGATGGTCTCCGTGACCTCCTCGCCCGGCGCGTACACGCGGCCCTCGTCGTAGAAGTACACCGCCTCGGAGCCGTCGTCCGGCACGATGCTGGAGCCACCGAACCAGCTCACGTCCGGGCTGACGTACTCGGTGCGGACACTGCCCGGGTCGACCGCCCGACGGTACTCGGGACGATTGATCCACCACCTCCCGGGGGCCTCGGCGAACCGTGAGCCCCGCACCTGGGCGCCAGGACCGAGATCGGCGTGACCGACCTGGACCGCCGCGGTGTTCTCCGACGTCGCCGCGAACGCGGGCGTCTCCACGGAGTCCTGGACGTACATCAGGTCGTACACGTACGCGGGAGCCTGCTCGCCGGTGGTCGGTGCGGCCAGGGCGAACCCCACGCTCAGGTCCAGGCCGCCCTCGGACGCCGGACCGGTCGGCGTCAGGTAGACGTCGGTGTCACCGGGAACGGTGTTGCGGCGCCCGTTGAGGTGGCCGTCGGGCACGTCGGTCCGGAAGACGCCGACGGTGACCGACTGCCGGTCCGCCGGCCGCTCGGTGGTGACGGTGACCGGCTCTGCCCGGCGCGCGTCGAGGAGCACGGTGGTGTCCGCCGTCACCTCGATCTCGGGCTCGACGGCCGTCGTCAGCTCGGTGATCTCGCCGTCCACGTCCTGCTCGTACAGGTCACCGAGGATCGAGTACGTCCCGGTCGGGACCCGCAGGGTCTTCCGGCCGCCGTCGAGCTGGACGGAGTCGTTGAGCACGGTGCCGTCGTCGACGTTCAGCACGCCCGCCTCGCCGTCGTGCGCCTCGCCGTCCCTGCCGACCGCCTCGATCGTCAGGTCGTAGCGCTCGGACTCCTTGGACCAGCCGAGGGCGGTGCGGATCTCGCCACCGCCGGCAGCGGCAGCGACGACCGCCCCGGAGGACCGCCCTGCCCCGCCGGTGGTGCGGTCCACCGTGACGTCCACGGCGGCGGTGCCCTGCGCGGGCACGGTCAACGAGGCCGCCGAGAGGGTGAGCGCACCGGCCGGCACGGGCTCGCCGTCCGGGCCGGTCGCGTCCACCTCGAGATCGAGGGTGACCTCGGCGTCCGTCGGGTTCTCGTACGTGAGGGTCCGCGTCTCGAACCCCGTCTGCGGGAACCTGAGGGTGCCGAAGGAGAGCGACGCCGGCACGGCCTCGACCCGCTGGGCCAGGGCGGCAGGCAGGTAGATCCGGCCGGCGCCCTCGTCCCAGACCGTGCCGGAGGTGGGCTCTGCCGAGCCCATGAGGATCGCCTTGATCTCCTGGCCCGTGAGCTCCGGCCGGGCCTGCTTGAGCACCGCGGCAGCGCCCGCGACGTGCGGGGCGGCCATCGACGTCCCCGAGGCGGAGACGTGGTCGTCGTCCACGACCGTGCCCATCGCCGTGCCCGCCGCCCGGGCCGCGACGACGGCGGCGCCCGGGGCGGTCACGTCCGGCTTGAGGCCGTCATCCCCGGCGCGCGGCCCGCGGCTCGAGAACCAGGTGACCTCGTCGGAGTCGTCGACAGCCCCCACCGTGAGGGCGGACGCGGCGGACCCGGGCGCGGTCACCGTCCCGTTGCCGTACTCCCCCTCGTTGCCCGCGGCGACGACGAAGAGGGTGCCGTGCTCGGCGCTCAGCGCGTCCAGGGCCAGGGACCCGGGGTCCGTCCCGTCGCTGTAGTTCCCGGGCTGGCCGAGGCTGAGGTTGACGACGTCGGCTCCCTCGCCGGCGGCCCACTCCATCCCGTCGATCATCCAGGACGTCTGGCCGTAACCGTCGTCGTCCAGGACCTTGCCGACCAGCAGGTCGGCGTCGGATGCCACGCCGCGGTTCACGCCCCCGGACGCGTCTCCGGAGCCCAGTGCGATGGAGGCGACGTGCGTGCCGTGCCCGACGCGGTCGGCGGTGCTGCCCGATCCGGTGAAGTCGCGCGCGCCGACCTGCACGTCGTCCAGGTCGGGATGGGTGGTGTCCACGCCCGTGTCGAGGACCGCCACGGTCACGCCCTCGCCCGTGTACCCGGCGGCCCAGGCCTCGGGCGCGCCGATCTGGGGCGTCGAGTCCGCGTCGAGCGCCTCGACCGGCGCGTCGAGCCAGACCTTCAGGTCGGATGCCGGGGCGGACGCCGTCCGGGCGTCCGCCCGCGGCTCCTGGAGGGCGGACAGCAGGTCGGACGCCGCTGCCCGGTCGAGGTCCGCCGCCACGGCGCCCACGGACTCCAGCTCGCGCTCGGGCTCGATGCCCAGGTCCGCCCAGTCGGGTTCGGCCGACGCCGCCCGCGCGCCCTTCGCCGCCCCGCCGGAGCCGGGCGCCGCCTGGACGATGACGGGGACGGTGCCCGAGGACTGGTCCCGCTCGGCGTCGGCCAGGCCGGTGACGTCGAACAGCGCCCGGTCCAGACGGTCCGGGACCAGCCCGGCCACGTCGGTCGGGATGACGTACAGCCGGTCGTCCACCAGCTGCTGGAGGAAGCCGACGCCCTCGCGCCCGTCCCCGTGCTCGATGCCGACCAGCCGGGGGTGACCGGCGGACCGGGTCAGGGTGACCCGGTCACCCGTGATCAGCGTGACGGTCGCCGGGGTGGACCCGCTCGTGGCCGGCGGTGAGGTCGCCGCGGACGTCGGGACTCCCGGTGGGTTCGCCGGGACCGCGGCCGAAACCGCCGCGCCCCCGCCCACCAGGACTACGGCGAGCACCGCCGCCGCACCTGTTCTGACACGCATCTGCTGTCTCCTTCGCCAGGGATGGGCGGCAGGTGCCGCCCGCAGCAGGGCAGACGAACAGGGAGGTCAGGAGGTTGTGGACGAGCTCAGCGGACGAGCAGCGGGGTCGCCGCGCGCAGGCGCCGCGTGTACTCGTGCGCCGGGTCGTCGTAGACCTGCGCGGTGGGCCCCTGCTCCACGATCAGCCCGTCGTGCATCACGGCGACCTGGTCGCAGACGTGCCGCACGACGCCGAGGTCGTGCGACACCAGCAGCAGCGTCAGCGCGTACTCGTCGGCGAGCCGCGCGAGCAGGTCCAGCACCTGCCGCCGCACGGAGACGTCGAGCGCGCTGACCGGCTCGTCCGCCACGAGGATGCGCGGCCGGCACACCAGGGCCCGCGCGATCGCGATGCGCTGCCGCTGCCCGCCCGAGAACTGGTGCGGGTACCGCTCGGCCGCGTCGAGGGGCAGGCCGACGGCGTCCAGCATCTCGCGCACCGCCTCCCGCCGGGCGGCCGGGGTCCGAGGGCCGCCGTCCCGGACGTTCGCCGGGTTGAGCAGCGGCTCCGCCACGATGTCGCCCACGGTCATGCGGGGGTCCAGGGAGCCGTACGGATCCTGGAACACGAGCTGCAGGGCGGCGCGCAGGTCGCCGAGGTCGGGCGGCGCCGTCGGCCCGCCTCCGAAGCGCGCACGGCCCGACGCCGCGGACCCCGCCGAGTCGGTGTCCGCAGGGCCGGTGTCCGCCGGGCTCAGGTCGACGCCCGCGCTGGTGAGGCGGCCCGACGTCGCCCGGTCCAGGCCGGAGATGATGCGCAGCAGCGTCGACTTGCCCGACCCGGACTCGCCCACGATGCCGAACCGCTGCCCCTCGCGGACCTCCAGCGAGACTCCCCGCAGGGCGTGCACGGTCTCGCCGCGGCTCGTGTAGGTGCGGGTCACGTCCTCGACGCGGATCAGGGGCCCGGGGTCGGACGGCGGCGGCGTGGCCGTTCCCGTCGCCGCGGCGGCCGGCGTCGCCTCGGCGGCCGCCGTCGCGGTGGTCTCCGCCGTCAGCGGTTCGAGGGCGGACGCCGCGAGCAGCCGCCGCGTGTACTCGTGCCGGGGGTGCGCGAACACCTCGGCGACCGGCCCCTCCTCCACCACGACGCCGTCGAGCAGCACCACCACCCGCTCGCACACCTGGGACACCACGGCCAGGTCGTGCGTGATGAAGAGCAGCCCGGCGCCCCGGTCGCTGACCAGCCGCGTCATGAGGTCCAGCACCTGGCGCTGGACGGTGACGTCGAGTGCCGTGGTCGGTTCGTCGGCCACGAGCACCGCCGGGTCGTTCGCCAGCGCCATCGCCAGCACCACCCGCTGCCGCTGCCCGCCGGACAGCTCGTGCGGGTACCGCCGGGCGGCGCCGTCGGGCAGGCCCACCTCGGCCAGCAGGTCCGCCGCCCTGCGCGACGCCGTCCCGTGCGGGACCCCGTGCACCGTCATCGCCTCCGCGACCTGGCGGCCCACGCGCATCAGCGGGTTGAGGGCCGTCATCGGCTCCTGGAAGACCATCGAGATCTCCCGACCGCGCAGCCGCGCCAGCGCGCGCTCGCCCCGGTCCAGGAGGTTCCCGTCCACCCCGGCGAGGCCGACGTGCCCGGTCGCCGAGACGCCGTCGGGCAGCAGGCCCAGCGCCGCGAGCGCCGTCATGGTCTTCCCCGACCCGGACTCGCCGATCAGCCCGACGCGCTCGCCCGCGGCGACCCGCAGGGTGACGTCGGTGAGCAGCGCGCGCCCGCTCTGGGTGCGGACGGTCAGCCCGCGCAGGTCGAGGGCGGGTTCCGCCGCGGCGTCGTCCAGCTCGCGGCGGACGCCGGGGGCGGCGTCGGGGCCCACGTCCGGGCCGGCGGCGACATGCTCGGCCGCGGGTCCGGTGTTCGCCAGCCGCGGGTCCAGGACGTCGCGGAGGCCGTCGCCCAGGAGGTTGAAGCCGAGCACGGCCACCGCGATGGCCACGCCCGGCACGATCGCGAGGTGGTCGGCCACGCCCAGGAACTGCTGCGACTCCTGCAGCATGCGGCCCCACGACGGCGTGGGCGGGGGCGTGCCCAGCCCCAGGAACGACAGCCCGGCCTCGGCGAGCACGGCGATCGCGAAGTTCACGGAGCACTGCACCAGCACGGTGCCGGCGATGTTGGGCAGCACGTGCCGCGCCGCGATCGCGAGGTTCCCCCGGTTCGCCGCGCGGGCGGCGAGCACGTAGTCGGAGCGCATCACCTGCAGGGTGCCGCCGCGGGCCACGCGCGCGAACGCGGGGATCGAACCGATGCCGAGCGCGACCATCGCCGTCACCGTGCCCGCGCCGTAGACCGCGCCCAGCACGATCGCGAGCAGCAGGCCGGGGAACGCGAGCAGGATGTCGCTGCCCCGCATGAGCACCGCGGCGGGCCGCCCACGGCCGGACCCCTGGAGCATCCCCGCGAGCACGCCGACCGGCACGCCGACCACGGCGGCGATCCCGACCGCCACGAGCCCGACGAGCAGCGTGATCTGCGCACCGGCCATGACCTGGGAGAACACGTCGCGGCCGAACCGGTCGGTGCCGAACCAGTGCTCGGCGCCCGGCGGCAGCAGCCGGTCCGCGCCGGCGTGCTCGGGGTCGTACGGGGTCCAGACCAGGGACACGAGCGCTGTGACCAGCACGAGCCCGACCAGCACCGCGCCGATGACGAGCTGCGGGTGCACCCGGCCCCTCATGCCGCCCTCCTCAGCCGCGGGTCCAGCAGGGTGTAGGCCAGGTCGACCAGGAAGTTCAGCAGCACCACCAGCACCACGAGCACCGCCACGATCGACTGCACGGCCAGCAGGTCGCGGTTGCCCACGGAGTCCAGCAGGAGGCTGCCGAGACCGGGCACGGCGAAGACCCGCTCGATCACCACGGCGCCGATCAGCATGGACGCGATCTGCACCCCGACGACCGTCACGATCGGCACGCCCGCGTTCCGCAGCCCGTGCCGCACCAGCGCGCCGGTGAACGTGAGCCCCTTTGCGCGGGCCGTGCGCAGGAAGTCCTCGCGCATGATCTCCAGCACGGCGCTGCGCACGTACCGCGTGATGATCGCGGCCTGCACGGAGCCCAGCGCGACCGCGGGCAGCAGCACGTGCCGCCAGAACTCGCCGAGCCCGTCGACGGGCGCCGTCCACCCGCCCGACGGCAGCCAGCCGAGCCGCACCGCGAACAGCGACACCAGCAGTACACCCACCAGGAAGTTCGGCACGGCCACCCCGACCTGGCTCACCGCGGAGAGCGTCACGCCACCCGCGTTCCGGTGCCAGACGGCGGCCAGCGTGCCCAGTGGCACCGCCACCACCAGGGCGATCAGCATGCCGAGCAGCACCAGGATGCCCGTGACCTGCACCCGGTCCGCGACGAGCGGCGTCAGGTCCTGCGACGTGACGTAGCTCGTGCCGAGGTCACCGGTGAGCAGCCCGCCGACCCAGCTCAGGTACTGGACCACCAGGGGGCCGTCCGTGCCGTGCTCGGCGCGCCAGGCCGCGAGCGCCTCCGGGGTCGCGTCGATCCCGAGGGCGACGACGGCGGGGTCGCCGGGCAGCACCCGCAGCAGCACGAAGATCGCCGCCGTCGCCACGAGCAGCGTGGCGGCGAGCTGAGCGACGTGCGACGCGAGGTGTCTGGCCACGGCGTTGTCCGGCGGCGGGCCGGATCAGCTGTCCGACCAGCGCAGGCCGGTCAGGTCCATGGACTCCGTGGTGGCGTTCGCCGCGATGCCCGTCAGGGCGGCGTCGGCCACGACCGTGTTGGGGAAGAGGAACAGGGGGTCGCTCGCGGCGTCGTCCACGATCATCCTGGCGACCTCCTGCATGCCCGCCACGTACTGGTCGGGGCTGCCCTCGTCGGCCCGCTCGGCCACCTGGGCGAGCTCCGGGTTGTCGTAGCCGATGTAGTAGTCGGGGTCGCCGAAGATCGTGAGCATGTCCCGGGCCTCGGTGTGGAGGATCACGGACATCTCGTAGTCGTGCTCGGTGAACACCTTGTCGAGCCAGACGGCGGGGAACTCGGCCGGGACGATCTTCGCGTCGATGCCGACGTCCTTGAGCTGCGAGACGACCACCTGGGCAACGGCCTCCGCGTAGGGGCGGGTCGGGACGTCGAACGTGATGCTCAGGTTCTCGGCGCCGGCCTCGGCCAGCAGCTCGCGCGCCCGGTCCGGGTCGTACGGGTAGGAGCCCGTGAGGTCCTGGTAGTAGGGGTCGGTGGGCGGCACCATCGACCCGATGAGCTGGCCGTGCCCGGCCCACGCCGTGTCCAGGACTGCCTTGCGGTCGATCGCGTACATGACCGCGCGGCGCACGTTCAGGTCGTCGAAGGGCGGCCGGGCGTTGTTCAGCGAGAGCAGCACCTCGCCCGTCGAGGTGCCGTCGATCACCTGGAGGTCCTCGTCCTGCTCCAGACCGGAGATCAGGTCCGGGGCCTGCATGTTGTACGCCATGTCGACGTCGCCGGCGCGGACGGCGTTCGCCTGCGCGTTGGCGTCGGCGAAGTAGCGCACGGTGACCTCGGTAAGCGCGGGCGCCTCGCCCCAGTAGTCGTCGCGGGCGGCGAGCGTGACGTGCTCGCCGGTCGCGACCTCCTCGACCGTGTAGGGGCCGGTGCCGACCGCCTCGGTGGCCAGGTCGACGGACAGGTCGTCGGGGAACATCGCGCCCACGGACGTGCCCATGTCGAACAGCCACGCGTTGCTGGGGTGCGCCAGCGTCACGACGACCTCGGTGTCGCTGACCGCCTCGACGCTCTCGACCACGTCCATCTTCGACTTCAGGCTCAGCGTCCAGTCGTCCTGGACCCGCCCGATCGACGACACCACGTCGTCCGCGGTGAAGGCGGAGCCGTCGGAGAACGTCACGCCGTCGTGCAGCGTGAAGGTGTACTCCGTGCGGTCCCCGTTGATCTTCCAGGACTCGGCGAGCTGCGGCTGCACCTCGCCCTCCTGGTCGATGGTCACCAGGCCCTCGTACACGTTGTTCATCAGCAGCTGGGGGATCGCGGAGCCGGACGTCGTGGTGAAGTCGAGGTTGGTCGGCTCCCCGGTCAGCCCCACGACGACGTCGGTGCGCCCCGCCGAGGCCCCCCCGGACGAGCTGCCGGCGCTGCATGCCGTGACCAGGGCCGCTGACGTGAGGACGACGACGGCGCCGAGGGCACGACGCCCGGTGAGGATCTGCACACGACCAGGGTAGTCGGGGTGAAACCGCTCGATAATCAGGGTCCGAGAAGTGCGGCGGGAATCACAGCGACGCCGTCCTGGCGGCGGTAGGCGTACTTGCCGGTGGTGATGACGGCCATGTCGGTCAGGGAGTCTCCGAGCTTCTCCTTTAGCCAAAGGAGATGCTTGACGTCCCTGTCCCCTGGCGACGCCGTGAGCTTCACCTCCAGCGCAACCAACCGACCACCCAGACCCTGGACGATGAGATCGACCTCGTGGCGGCTGTCCTGCTCCCGCAGATGGTAGACACGGGCCTCCGCATTTGGTGCGTACACCTGCACGTCGAGCGTCACGAGTGATTCGAACAGTGCACCGAGCATCGGCCCGCCACCGATGCCGGCCCGGTCACCGCGACCAGACATGAGGCCATCGGCATCCAGGTCCAGCAGATGTGCGGCCAAGGCAGGGTCGGCCAGCTGGTGCTTGTTGGCTCGACCCAGCCGAGCGAGGTGGTTCGGCACGGGCATCCAGGCCGGAGTCGGATCGAGCAGCCACAGACCGGAGAGCGCATCGCGGTAGTTGATCGTCGTCTGCTTCGTCGGCTTGTTGCCCTCGTTCGGCGTTGCCGCATCCAGGATCTCGGAGTACTTCGCCGTCGTCGAAGACGCCGCACCGTACGCGGCGAGCCAGGCTCGAAGCGCTTCTGGTCGCCGTACCGGATACCCCTGCTCGGCGAACTCACGCTGTACGACGTTGTCGATGTAGGCCCTGAGCGCCACGGCCCGGAGGCGGGCAGTGGGCAGTCGGCGGATCCCGGGGAACCCGGAGCGCACGATCTCATCGACGTAGTCCCGGAGGACGACCGTCGTCTCACCGTCAATCGAGGCGTCCCCGGCAAGCATGTCAGCAAGACTTACCGTCGGCGTGTCGATCCCCCGCTCCGACAGGCTCATCGGGCGCATGTGCTGACCGACGATCCTGCCGGCTCCCGAGTGCACAACGACGCCACGTGGGGGCGAGCTGCCCGTGATGATGAACCGGCCTTCATCGGCGCCGTCGTCCACGGCTCGTCGAATCCGGTCCCACGATTCCGGCCATCTCTGCCATTCGTCGACGAGGACTGGTCCGGGCAGGCTTCGGATCAGTTCGGGATCCGCTGCGAGGCGCCGCATGTCCTCGGGATCATCCAGCCGCAATACCGAAGTGACACGACGGAGCGCCGTCTCGGTCTTGCCCACGCCTTTGGGTCCATGGATCGACATCGCCTGCAGGTGAGGCTGCAACTCGTCCAGAAGGTTGTCGATCACACGATGCTCGTACACGCCGGCTCCTAATAGACCACACACACATCGACTACTAGACCTTACACACATGATCTACTAGACCGTGCGCACATCAGCTACTAGACCACAGACACATCGATTGCGCTCGCCGAATAGACTCGCCGGCGTGCGCCTCGCTACCTGGAACGTCAACTCGATCCGCACGCGGGTCGACCGTGTGCTCGCCTTTCTCGACCGGTCGCAGACCGACGTCCTGGCGATCCAGGAGACCAAGTGCCGGGACGACCAGTTCCCCACCGCGGCGTTCGAGGCCGCCGGGTACGAGGTGGCGCACTTCGGGCTGTCGCAGTGGAACGGTGTGGCCATCGCGTCGCGCGTCGGCCTGGACGACGTCGCCACCCAGTTCCCCGGGCAGCCCGGCTTCGCGAAGGCGGTCGCCGACGACGGCCCCGACGCCCTGGTCGACGTCGTCCCGCCGGTCGAGGCGAGGGCGATCGGCGCGACCTGCGGCGGCGTCCGCGTGTGGAGCCTCTACGTGCCGCACGGCCGGGCGCTCGACGACCCGCACTACGCCTACAAGCTGGCCTGGCTGGAGTCCCTGCGGACCGCCGCGAGGACCTGGGCGGACGCCGGCGACGCCGTCGCGCTCACGGGGGACTGGAACGTGATCCCGCTGGACACCGACGTCTACGACGCCGCCGACTTCGCCGGCAAGACCCACGTGTCCCCGCCGGAGCGGGCTGCGTTCGAGGCCTTCGGCGACGCCGGGTACACGGAGCTGACCCGCAAGTTCCTCCCGGAGGAGCACACGTACACCTACTGGGACTACCAGCAGCTCGCGTTCCCCCGGAACAAGGGGCTGCGCATCGACTTCTGCTGGGCCTCGCCCGCGCTCGCCGGACGCGCGTCCGGCGCCGTGATCGACCGCGACGAGCGCAAGGGGAAGGGCGCGTCGGACCACGTCCCCGTGATTGTCGACCTGACCGATTGATCCGTCCTGTGACGGCCGTGATGTGGGCAGGTTCCACCCCCGATGGGGAAATCCTCGGGTGAAGTTGTCCCCAAATCGAGTGCGGTCGAAACGGTTGCCGTTCCGGTAGCGGGGTCGTTACAGAATGTCGGTAAGTTAACCTGCATGACGTCGACGCCCGACCAGACCCCGGCCGCCACTGAAGTCGCCGAGATCCCCGTCTCGGATCCTGTTGCGAAGGCGTCCCCGGTCGAGTCGGAGCCGGATCGCGCGCCCGCCGGCCTCGGCGGCAAGGACGACGGCGAGGGCGACGCGGAGGCCGCGGAACCGTCCGGCGAGGCTTCTGAGACCGCGGAACCCGAGGCCGCCGAGCCCGCGCCCACGGAGGCGGTGGACGACGCCGGCGACGAGGTCGCCGAGGCGGCTCCGGGCGCGAACGACGCCACTGCGGACGCGCCTGCCGACGGCTCGACGGGTTCGGCCGCGGACGACGCCGTCGAGGACGACGACGCCGGTGACGCCACGGCGGCGGACGACGAGCCGTCCGCCGCGAGCCCGGCCGAGCCGGAGCCGGTCACCGAGCCCGCGGCCACCACCGCACCCGAGCCGGCCGCCGTGCCGACCAGCGTGCCGGAGCCCGAGGACGTGCAGCCCGCGGAGCCCGCACCCGAGCCGTCCCCCGCGGCGGCGGACCGGGCGCGCCGGTACGAGGCGCCCACCGAGGAGATCCGCGTCGTCCCCGCCTCCGCACGACCGGCCGCGCAGTCGGCGACCCCGGCGGCGGCGTCCGCGCCTGAGGCGACGCCGGAGCCCAAGGAAGCAGCGCCCGAGGCGCCCGCCGACGCCGAGGACGCTCCCGCCGAGGCCACAAACACGGCGCCCGACGACAAGACCGCCGACAAGACCGACGACAAGGCCGACGCCGAGTCCATCGACGAGGCCGCAGACACCAAGGCACCGTCGAGCACCGCGCCGGCCGCCGACGAGACGTTCGACTTCAAGGCCCTCTCCTTCGCGGCGATCGCCGCGGCGCACAAGAAGGCGCTGGGGCCCCGCACCGTCGCGGCCGAGGACGAGGCGTCGGGGGACGACGCCGGCCAGAGCCCGGACACCCAGAGCCCCGACGCCCAGGCGTCCGCCGGCTCCCCCGCGGACGCGCCGGACGCCCCGGACGCCCCGGACGCGCCCGCCCCCGTGGCCCAGGCAGCCGAGCGGGAGGACACTCCCGCCGAGCCCGCCGCGGCGGACGACGACCCGGACGAGCCCGGGACGAGCACCCCGGCGACGGAGGACGACTTCGCCGCCGCCTCGGAGCTCTTCGCCTCCCCCGCGACCCGCACCCCGCCGGCCACCACGCCGCCCAGCCCGTTCCCGACGCCCGCGGCGCCGCAGCAGCACCCGCAGGGCGGGCCGACGCAGGCGCCGTCGGCCCCGCAGCAGCCGCCGTCGCCGTTCCCGGTGACGCCCGGGGGTTCGCCGCACTCGTTCCCGGCCGTCCACGACTACGCGCCCGAGGCGTCCTACGCGGGCTGGCGTCCGCCCGCCGAGGCCGACGAGTCCGCGAAGCGGCGGCGGTACGCCCTGATCGCCGGGGCGACGCTGGCCGTGGTGGCGGTCGTCGCGGTGATCGCCCTCATCGTGAACATGGTCGGCAGGCAGCAGTGGGAGCCCATCGAGGCGATGATCGCGGAACCCCAGGAGGTGCACCCGCTGCAGCTCGTGCTCGGCTCCTGCGTGGAGAGCGTCCCGCCGGACGGCGAGGTCTCGGAGGTCCTCGCGGTCCCGTGCGACGCCTCGCACACCGCCCAGGTGGTGGGCCGCACCGACTTCGCCGACGCCGCCGTCTGGCCGGGCCGGGACGCCGTCGACACGCGCATCGCGCAGGTCTGCGGCACCAAGCAGCTCGGCCCGAACGCGCGCACGAGCCCGGTCGCGGACTCGGTGAGCTACGTGGTCTGGGGCCCCAGCGAGGACTCGTGGGCCGACGGCGACCGGGTCGGCCTGTGCCTGGCGACCACCGCGGAGCCGATCACGCAGGATCTGCTGCAGTAGCGGTCGAGGCCGTCGGCACCCGGCCGTCGCCGCCGTCCAGCAGGGTGCGGCCCAGCGGGGTGAGCGCGTGGAGCACCGTGTTGCGCTCGCGCCCGCTGGAGACGAGCCCGGCGTTGCGCAGCACGGTGGCGTGCTCCGAGGCCGACGCCGGGGAGATCGCCAGGCGCTGCGCGAGCTCGCTCGTCGTCGCCCCCGTGCCGAGGGCCCGGAGCACCGCGGCCCGGGTGCGCCCGAGCAGCGCGGTGAGCTGCCGCCCGCCGTCGGCCTGCGCCTCGGGCCGGGTGCCGGTCCAGACCTGCTCGTGGGTGATGGGGTAGAGCAGCAGGGGCGGGAGCTCGGGGTCGGCCAGCGAGATCGGGGCCCGGTGGCAGAAGTACGACGGCACGATGAGCAGGCCGCGGCCCGCCAGGTGCACGTCCCGCTCGGCGGCGGTCGCCACGGAGAGCACGGGGTGCTCCCAGCGGATCGCGGGGTGCAGGGTGCGCAGCGCGTGCTCGGTACCGCCCTCCACCCAGGCCCGGGTGCGCGCCGTGCGGTCGACGTCGACGGCGGCGAGGATGCCGCTCCAGTACGGCCCGACCGCCTGCTCGTGGTACGAACGCATCGCCACGCCGAGCCCGCGCAGGGCGGGCGCGGACCCGTCGGCGAGGTCCCGCATCCACAGGTGCGGCCTGCGCCCGTGCGCGAGCCGCGACATGTCGCGCCGGAGCTGGTCGCGCGGCGTGGACAGCACCGCGTCGAGGCCGGTCTCGAACGCGTCGGCGCCGGGCAGGAGCGGCTCCGCCCCGGTGGCGGGCGTGAGGAAGTCCGGCGAGTACCCGCGCGGCGGCGCGAGGCGCAGCAGCATCCGCGCCGCGGGCGGCATCCCGGACAGCACGCGCTCGCGCCAGGGGTCGAACAGCGTCGTCCCCCCGCGCTGGTTCACCACGTGAGCGCTGAGCAGTGTCTCCCACAGTGGGTCCGGGCCCGGGGCGATCCGGACCCGCGCCAGGTCGTCCGAAGTGAAGTGGAACCGCAGCACCGGGCCTCCTCGACCGTCTGCCTCTCCTGATGGCTCCCGCCGGCTCGCCCCCCGCGCGCCCTGGACCGTGCCGGGCCGTGCGCGGCCGGCCGCGCACGGATTCACCCCGCACATACAGAGGGACGTACGGGATTTCCGGTTCTGGGCGATCGGGGGGCCACCTTCACAAGACCGTCACATCCGGGT
>NZ_JBHWZO010000100.1:0-20396 GCF_042728455.1 Promicromonospora sp. NPDC060204 | reverse complement strand
GGGTTTCTCCTCTTTGCGGCCCTCGAAAGAGGAGAAACCCGGGCCTCGAAGGGGATGCCGGGTCGCCCGTCAGACCCGCGAGCTCGCGTCCCGCTCCCACGTGGTGAAGTCGCCCGCGCGCACTGCCGAGCGGGCGCGCAGCCGCCCGGCCAGCACCACACCGAGGAACACGGGCACCTTGGGCGCCAGGCCCGGCCGTTCCCGGACCACCCGCCAGAGGTCGCCGAGCGAGGTCCGTGCCTCGGCCCCGCGCAGGCCCGCGCGGTCCGCCTGGACGTTCCCGGTGGTCACCCGCGCCCGGCGGCGCACCAGGTCGCGCAGCGTGCGCGCCGGGTGCACGACGACGGCGACGTCCGCCACCACGACGCGCTCGTGCGGGGCGAACGCCTCGGACAGCACCAGGTCGTCGGCCATCACCTGGGGCAGCGCGGCGATCCGGCCGGCGGCCGCCCGGGACACGGCCAGCACCCCGCGCCCGAACAGGCCCGAGCGCACGGTGGGCAGCGCCTCCCAGACGTCGTAGTACCAGCGCGCCAGCAGTGTCACCCCGGTGCGGGGCATGGTGCGCGACGGCGCCGCCACGGCGGCGCCCCCGGGGCCCACCGCGGCCGCGAGCCGGGCCACGCCGTCCGCCGTGATCTCGACGTCGGCGTCCAGGTAGACCCGCGGGAACGCGACGGCCACCCGGTCGGCCGCCCGCAGCGCGCGGGCCTTGGAGGGCTCGGGCAGGTCGAGGACGGTCACGGGATACCGGGCGGCCACGGCCGCCGTCCCGTCGGTGCACCCGTTGCAGGCCACCACGACCTCCAGCAGCCCCGGGTCGGCGCACAGCGCGTCCAGGAGGCGGGCGATCGTGCGCTCCTCGTCGTGCGCGGGCACGACGACGGACGCCACCGGCCCTCTCATCGCGGCAGCACCTCGTCGCTCGCGCCGAGCGCCGCCGGGCGCCGCGCCGGGCGGACCAGGGCCCGCAGCGTGGGCCACGACGCGCCGTGGCCCAGCAGGCCGCGCCGGAGCTCCACGAGCAGGGTCGCCCCGTAGTACATCCACGCCGCGCGGGTGCCGCGCCGGCGCCGGATCAGGCGCACCCGGTTCAGCATCAGCATGGTGTGCGTCTCGTGGCTCGTGCCCGAGCCGCCGCCGATGTGCATGGCGCCCGCCGTCGGCGTGTAGAGGGAGCGCCAGCCGCGGTCCCGCGCGCGGAGCGCGAAGTCCGTCTCCTCGGAGTAGAGGAAGAACGACTCGTCGAAC
This sequence comes from Promicromonospora sp. NPDC060204, assembly GCF_042728455.1. Taxonomy (NCBI): domain Bacteria; kingdom Bacillati; phylum Actinomycetota; class Actinomycetes; order Micrococcales; family Promicromonosporaceae; genus Promicromonospora; species Promicromonospora sp. NPDC060204. The sequence continues at coordinate 19,145 of NZ_JBHWZO010000100.1, read as the reverse complement.
CCGCCCAGGGCGTCGAAGCACGCCCGGTCCACGAGCCAGATCGCGCCGACCGCCCAGTCCACCAGGTGCTCGGTCGCGTAGGCCCGCGGGTCCTCGATCCGCTCGGCGAAGGCCGGCAGGCGCGTGAAGCTCAGCCCGCCCGCCCGGGCCACGGTGGGCGTGCGGCGCAGCGTCGGGGACAGGCTCCCGTCCGCCTCCCGCGTGCGCGGCACGACGATGCCGACCCCGCGCCGCCGCAGCACGTCCAGCATCCGCGGGACGGAGTCGGCGTCGAGCTCCACGTCCGGGTTGAGCACGAGGATGGCGGCCGACTCCGGCGAGTACCGCACCGCCTTGTTCATCCCCGCCCCGTAGCCGTCGTTGACGCTCTCCACGACGGAGCAGTCGCCCCGGCGCCGCAGCAGCGTGAGCGTCTCGTCCGTGGACCCGTTGTCGACCACCACAGTGGTGTACGGGACGTCGCCGAAGGCCGCCGGCAGGCTGTCGAGCAGGGCGTCGATGTGCCGGGCGCTGTTGTAGGTCACGACCACCGCGGCGACCTCGGCCCCCATCAGCGCAGCCCCTTGACGAACGTGCGGGCCCGGTCCGCCGCGCGGACCGTGTAGCGGTCCCCGTGCCGCAGCCAGGCGGCGACGTCGTCGGCCGTGTCGGTCGCGCGGAGGCTGAACCGGGCCTGCCGCCAGGACTCCGGCCGGGCCAGCGCCCGGTCGCTGGTGTAGACCCGCGTGTAGCCCAGCTTCCGCAGGGCGGTCAGGGTGGTCCGGTCGTAGCGGCCCAGCGGGCAGGCCGCGGTGCGCACCGGCTCCTCCAGGACGTCCTCCAGGCGCTCGCGGGCCAGGACGAGCTCCTCGCGCAGCTCCGGCGGGCGCAGCCGGCGCCAGACCCGGTGGTGCATGCCGTGCGAGCCGACGCCCATCCCGGACCGGCGCAGCGCGCGCACGTCCCCGGCGGACAGCGAGCCCGCGTGGCCCAGGCGGCCGGCGATGACGAAGAAGTCGGCCACCCGCCCGCGCTCGACCAGCTCCGGGAGCGCCACGTCGACGTCGGAGGCGTTGCCGTCGTCGAGGCTGAGCCGCACGTCCGGCCGGACGGCGACCACGTCGAGCACGCGCCGGAACGTGTCGGTGCCGATCCAGTAGGCGGCCTCCTCGGCCGGGGCGTCGTGCGGCGGCGTCCCGATGCCGTGAAAGCAGAGATTGATCATTTGTTCATCGTGAACGACGGCAATCCGCTGCGGAATGCATTCCCGGGTGATTCTCCGGGTGATTCTCGGCGTATCTCCGCAGGGCTATGCCCGGGCGCGCAGGGAACCCGCGACACCGACCAGGAGAAAGAGCGCGCCCATCGTCATCGGGAACGCGAAGGCGTCGAAGAAGAGCAGGCTGACGAACCCGACGACCACCGAGGCCGTGAGGGCCAGGGCGAGGTCGTAGGTCCGGGCGTCGGTGCCCGCGGCGCGCCTGCGGACCCGCATCAGCACCCGGACCGTGGCCGCGCCGATGCCGAGGAACAGGACGGTGCCCACCAGCCCGACGGTCACCAGCAGCAGGAGGTACTGGTTGTCGAAGATCCGGTAGGTGGGCAGGAACGTGCCCAGGCCGCGCCCGAACAGGGGGTCGCGCGCGATGAACTCGCCCGCCAGGTCGAACGAGCCGGTCCGGGAGGTGACGCTCGGGTCCTCGGACGCGCCGGTGAACAGGCCCAGGATCGAGGACAGCATGCCCGGCGCGACCACCAGGCCCGCCAGGGCGCCGACGGCGGTCACGCCGAGCATGATCTTGCGCCGGGAGCCCTTCCAGCCCAGGAGCAGGATGACCAGGCCGATGGCGGCGCCCACGTAGGCGGACCGGGAGCCGGACAGGGGCACCAGCACGAGCGTCGCCGCCGCGGGTGCCCACCGCACCAGCGGCCTGCGCTCGGTGTGCTCGAAGCCGACGTGCAGGGTCAGCGGCAGCAGCATGGTCACGAGCACGCCGTACTCGATCGCGTGGGTCGCGGTGCCCTGCGGCCGGATCAGGCCGTTGCGCTCGCCGAGCTCGTAGGGCGCCGTGAGGGTCAGGCCCGGCAGAGCGAGCCGGTCCACGAGCAGCTCGCCGAGCACGAACTGCGCCAGCCCGAGCACGGCCAGGGCTCCGCTCGCCAGCGCCAGCCGCCACACGAGCACGTCGCGCCGGGCGGTCGAGGTGATGCCGTCGTGCGCCAGCAGGAGCACGCCGGACCAGGCGAGCAGCGCCAGGATCGCGACGTCGGCAGGGCTCATCTCGTTGGACACGACGGGCCGGGACATGGCGATGACGTACGTGACCCCGACGCTGAACAGGAACAGGGCGAGCGAGACCCGGATCAGCCGGGGCCCGCTCAGCCTCGGGCGGGCGGCCCCGACGCCGGTGAGCACCCACAGCAGCAGGCTGGCGAGGCCGACGACCATCGACGGCGCGCCCGCGCTGCCGAGCGGCCCGATCACCAGCTTGGAGGGGATGACGAACAGGAGGAGCAGGTAGACCGAGAGCCAGGTGACGACGTCGGGTCGCAGCCTCCGCCGCGGCACCGGCCGCGGCGGCGAGGCGTGCCGCCGGTCGGCGGCAGGCCGGGTCTGGGTCACCGGGACTCCGCGGAGGACGCCCGGGCGGACGCGTCGTCCCTGCGGCGGTCACGCGCGTCGAGCGGGAGGTTGGGCCAGGACGGCAGGGCCCGGTCGTCCGCCGGCCGGCCCGGCGGCGGCTGCACCGACGGCGGCCGCACGGCGGGCAGCCGCACGGTCGCCGGCTTGGCCGGCTTGGCGGTGGGCGACCCCGGGTCGGCCGGCTGGGCGTCGGCCTTGGCGTCGGGGTTCGGCCCGGCGGGCTTCGGCCCCGCTGCGGACGTCGCGGCCGCCGGCGCGGCCGGGTCCGAGCCGGCCGGGTCCGTGGGGTCCGCCGGAGCGGCCTGCCGGCGCCCCCGCGTCCGGCTGCGGACCAGCCCGTCGACGGCGACGGACGCGACCACGGTCGCCACGAGCCCGAGACCCCCGGCGGCGATGACCATGCGCACCGTGCCGCTGTTGTCGGTCTTGGCCCGCTCGTCCTTGGCGAGGACCAGCGTCGAGACGACGGTGTTCTTCGGCGCGTCGACCTCCTCCTGGAGGCGCTCCAGCTCGACCGGGATCGACGAGGTGAGCAGCTCCAGGGTCTCGATGGTGGCCGCGGGGCTGACGTCGGTCACGTCGACCGAGATCACCGGGCCGCGCGTCGACTCCTCGATGGCCACGACGTACTCGGCGTCGGCCGAGCCCGAGCTGAACCGCTCCTTGGCCACGTCGCTCTCGTAGTACGCGACCACCACGCGGGCGGGCAGGTCGAGCCCGCCGAGGGCGAGGAACGGGTTGCCGCCCTCGCCGACCACCTGCTCGGACGGCACCAGCAGGACCAGGGCGCGCGCGGTGTAGACCGGCGGCTCGACGGTGCTCGCGCCGTAGACGAGGCCGGCGGTCGCGAGCAGGCCGACGACGGTGACGATCCACCGGCGGCCCAAAGCTGCAATCACGTCGAGGAATGACATTTGTTCACCCTTTCCGGGCGTATCACGCCGCGCTCGACAAAGGTATCGTGCCGAGGGCGGGTAAAGGAACGAGTCGCGGAACTCCGACGCGAATTTCGCCCGCTCCAGGAAATCGCGGAGAAGCTATGACGTTGTGGGACCTGATACGTGCGGCGCTCCGGCGCTGGCCCGTCCTGCTCGCGGGGGCCGTGGCCACGCTCGGGCTCGTGTACACCACCACGCTGGACGACGGCGTGTACTGGAGCCGTACCCAGGTCGTGTTCCTCGCGCCCGCGAGCAAGGCCTACCCCAACGCGCTGCGCACCACGTCCGAGGACCTGATCATCACGGCCGGCGCGGTCGCCAAGGCCGTGTCCGGGCCCGACAAGGTCACCAAGTACGCCTCGCCCGACGCGACCCTGGTGGGCGAGGGGACGCGCGACGGCTGGTCGATCCGGCTGCCCGACACGGGCGGCCAGTGGGCCCCCAACTTCGCGGAGCAGGTGCTGTACGTCGAGGTCGTCGCGGCCACCGCCGAGGAGGTCGCGGCCCGGCAGGACGAGATCGTCGCGCAGATCGCCGACGAGCTGGACCGCCTGCAGCGCGACGCCGGGGTGGTCCCCGTCAACGACATCACCGTGACGGTCGCCCCGGAGTCCCTGGTCGTGCACCAGGTGGGGGGCTCGACCATCCGGGCCGCCGGGATGGCGGGCCTGCTCGGCGCGAGCGCCACGTTCGCGCTCATCGCCGTGCTCGAGACGCGCGCCCGGCGCCGCTGACCCGGGCCGCCGGCTGTCAGCCGTGCGCCGCGCCACGGACCTCGTCCTCCACGATGCGGGCCACGGCCTCCTGCGCCGGGCCCCAGGACCGGCCTACGACGCTCGCGGCGGCCTTGGCCGCGTACGCGGCGGCGTCGGGCCGCTCGACGGCGGCGGCGAGCCCGGCGGCGATCCCCGCCGCCGTCGGCTCGGCCCACCCCACGTACGGGTTGGGCAGGTCGGCGCGCGCCAGCGGTGAGTCGTTGACGACGGGCACGACGCCGGCGGCCAGCATCTCCTCGGCCACCAGCGAGATGTTGGTGAACGACATCGCCAGCCCCGCCACGACCCGCCCGTACAGGGCGTTGAGCTCCGCCGGCGTGAGGCGGCCGTGGTACGTCACCGGGAACGTCAGGTCCGCCGGGCGCGAGCCGTAGACGTGGATCTCCTGCTCGGGGTGCGCGCGGTGGAAGCGTTCGAGGGCGAGGCGGGCGAGCAGGTAGCCCCGGCGCCCGACGTCGGGCTTCGCGTAGAGCACCACCCCGGACCGGGGCACCTCGACCTCGGGGAGCCGGTACGTGTCGGTGTCGCAGCCGAACGGCACCACGTCGCTGGTCTGCCCCAGCTCGGCCGTGAGACAGCCGGCCACCATGTCGCCGAGCGCGATGCGCCGGAACGGGAAGCGGTACGTCATCGCGGCCAGCTCGTACTCGGACCCGCGCGGGTAGAAGTAGGGCTCGTAGTCCTGGATGAAGTACAGGCGCCGGGTGGGCCGCGGGGTGCGGGCCACGATGACGTGCGCGGACTCCCACGACGACGCCACCACGGCGTCCATGCCGGTGATGCCCGCGCGCGCGTCCCGCACCTCGGCGCGCACGCCGGGCCAGCCGTGCCGCAGCTCGGCGGTCCGCTGCTCGACGTCCAGCCCGTGCCGGTCGTAGAGGAACACGACGCACTTGTGCCCGCGCGCCTCCAGGCCCTCGACCATCCGGAACAGCGTGGTGTGGCCGCCGGAGCCCGCCGCGGGCGGCGACGTCACCCAGCCCACGGTCAGCGGGCGGTCGCCGGGCACGGGCTCCGGCGTCGGGAGCGTCTCGGGGACGTCGTCCGCGATGTCCGCGGCGTCGAGCTGGAAGCCGAGCGACGCGGCGTCCGTGCTGCGGTAGGCGCGCGCGGCGACGCGCTGGGCCAGCCCGCGCGCGCCCACGCGGCGCAGGCGGCGTAGCCGCGCGGTGGCCTTGGTCAGCCGGTTCATCGGTGGTCCCCCTCGTGGTTCACGGGCGCGGTCTCGGGCGTGTCGTCGGGCGCGGTCACAGGCCGGACGTGGCCCAGCGCAGGTACATCAGCTCGGTCCGGGCCCGGCGGGTGATCCGGCGGACGACGGCGCCGTACCCGGCCCGTCCCGTCCGCCCGGCCCGCGCCGCCCGGCGCGCGATCCGCGCGGCAGAGGGCCACTCCCGCGAGCCCGGCCAGACCTCGGTCGCGAGCTCCAGGTAGGGCGCCGGCGAATCCGCCCGGTCGGCGGCGGCCGCGGCGTACCGCAGGGCGTCCTGGGCGAGCGCGGAGCGTGCCCGGTCGTGCAGCCCGTGCGCGCCGGTGAGCCGCTCGCCGACGTTCGCGAACAGCCGGTCGTACGCGTCGGCCCGGGCGCGCAGGTCGAGCAGCGCGCCGGAGCCCTCGTTCACGCTCAGGCTCCCCGCGTGCTCGCGGTGCAGCGCCTGGTCGGCGCCGCCCACGTACGCGACGTCGCCGACGGCGGCGAGGCGCAGCCACATCTCGACGTCCATCGTGAACCTGAGGTGCGGGTCCAGCGGGCCGACGTCCTTGAGCAGGTCGGACCGCATGACCACCTCGGGGGAGGTGATGCAGCTGACGCCGGTGCGGCACCGCTCCGCCAGCCACGCGCGGCCGTCCCACACGGTCCAGGACAGCTCGCCGAGCGCCGGGACGGGCGGCGTGCCGTCGTCGAAGTGCTGTGGGTGGCCGTAGACCAGCCCGACCTCCGGGTGCTGCTCCAGCAGCGCCGTCGCCCGCGCGAGCGCGCCGGGCGGCAGCATGTCGTCGGCGTCGAGCCGCACCACGAACTCGCCCGTGCTGTGCTCCCAGCCGCGGTTGAACGACTCGACCTGGCCCAGGTTGCGCTCGTTGGCCAGCACCGTCACGCCCGGGTGCTCGGCCGCCAGGGCGCGCGCGACGGCGAGGCTGTCGTCCGTGGAGGCGTCGTCGACGACGACCACCTCGACGTCGACCCCCTCCTGCGTCACCAGGCTGCCCACCGTCTGCGGCAGGAACCGGCCGTAGTCGTAGCACGGCACCACCACCGAGACCCGGGGCCGCAGCTGCGGGGCCGACGGCGGCTGCCGCCGGAACGACCGGGGCGCCAGGGGTGACCGGACCCACGAGCCGAGCGTGCCCACGACCCGGGCGCCGATGCCCGGCCCGCCCGTGGCGTCCCGGTCCACCCGGGCGCGCCACGCCACGGCGGCGCGGTCGAGCGCCCCGGTACTCATCGGGCCACCCCCGCAGGTGCGGCCCGCCCGGTCACGGCGGCGCGCAGCGTGCGCACCACGTGCTCCTGCTGGTCGGCGGTGATCCCCGGGAACATCGGCAGCGAGAGGATCTGGCCGGCGTCTGCCTCGGCCCGCGGGGCGGTGCCGGGGCGGAAGCCCAGGTGCGCCGTCGCGGGCAGGAGGTGGACCGGGGCGGGGTAGTGGATGCCGTGCCCGATCCCGGCGGCCGACAGCGCCGCGGACACCGCGGGCCGGTTCGGCGTCCGCACCACGTACAGGTGCCACACGTGCGTGGCCCCCGGCAGCTCGCGCGGCGCCACGAGCTCCGGCACGTCCCGGAACGCGTCGGCGAGCAGGGCCCCGTACCGGGCCGCGGCCTCCGAGCGCTGCAGGTTCCACGCGTCGAGCCGGGTCAGCTTGGCCGACAGCACGGCGGCCTGGAGGGAGTCGAGGCGCGAGTTGGCCCCCACCTCCAGGTGCTCGTAGCGGTGGACACCGCCGTGGTTGCGCAGGCGGCGGGCCCGCTCGGCCACCTCGTCGGACGACGTCAGCACCGCGCCGCCGTCGCCGAACGCGCCCAGGTTCTTGCCCGGGTAGAAGCTGGTCGCGGCCACGTCGCCCGCCCCGCCGGAGCGGAACCCGTCCCGGCTCGCGCCCTGGGACTGCGCCGCGTCCTCGACCAGGAGGACGTCGGGGCCCACCAGCTCGCGGAGCTGCGTCACCGGCGCCATCTGGCCGTACAGGTGCACGCCGACGACGGCCCGGGTGCGCGCCGACAGCCGGCCGGCCACGTCCTCGGGGTCCAGCAGGAAGTCGTCGTCGACGTCGGCGGGCACCAGCAGGGCGCCGCAGCGCAGCACCGCCTCCGCCGTCGCGAAGAACGTGTTGGCCGGGACGATCACCTCGTCGCCCGGGCCGATCCCGGCCGCCCGCAGGCCGATCTCCAGGGCGTCCGTGCCGTTGCCCACCCCGACGGCGTGGTGCGCCCCGCTGTAGGCGGCGAACTCGCGCTCGAACCGCTCGACGTCCGGCCCCAGCACGAACCCGGACGTGCGCAGGATGTCGTCCCAGCGCTCGCGGACGTCGCTCTCGACCTCGGCGGTCTGGGCGCCCAGGTCCAGGAAGGGCACGGGCTCCCGCGGCGGCGCGGGGGTGGTGGCGGTCGTGGTCTCGGTCATCGCGTCGTTCCTCTCGGTGGGGCAGCCGGGACGGCGTCCGGCAGAAGTTCCAGTGCGTCGGCCGGTGTCCCGGCGAGCGCGGCGTCGGGCACGGCGTCGGGCACGGCGTCCGGCACCGTGTCAGGCGCGGCGTCCGCCGCGTCGTCCGGACCGTCGAGGGCCGTGCGGGCGGCGCGCCAGCGCGGCCGCACCCAGGCGACCGTGGCCGCCGCGTAGAGCGCGAAGGTGACCGCCCCGGCGAGAAGGCCGCCGAGCAGCGGGTTCTCGACCCGGTCGGCGACCAGCAGGCCCGCGGCCACGGCGCCCGCCCCGGCGAGGCCCGGCACGGCCAGCGCCCAGGTCAGCGCGCCGACCTCGTCCCGCGACCGGCGCAGCAGCACCAGGTAGGCGGGCACCAGCACGCCCACGGAGACGGCGGCCTGCGCGACGGCGACGCCGATGCTCCCGGCCGCCCGCGCGCCGAGCACGACGGCGGGGACCAGGGCCACGAGCCAGACCACCTGCACCGCGAGGACGCCGCGCGAGCGGCCCAGGGCGTAGAGGTAGCCGGCCAGCACGTCCGAGACGACGCGCACGGCGCCGACCACGGCCAGCGGCACCAGGATCTGCGCGGCCGGTTCCCACCGGGCGCCGTAGACGAGCACGACCACGGGGTGGGCCAGCGCGGCGAGCATGGCCGCCGCCAGCACGACGGCCCACCAGACGGGCCCGAGCAGCGGCACGAGCGCGGCGCGGGCGCGCTCGCGCACCTGGGAGAAGGCGGGCAGCGTGACCGACCGCAGGGCCTGGCCCACCAGCGTCATGGGCCACGTCGAGATGTTCGCGGCGAGCACGTAGAACCCGAGCTCGACGGCGCCGGCCAGGTTGCCGAGCACCACGCGGTCGACCGACAGCAGCACCCAGGACAGCAGGTTCGCCGCCGCGACGGGCAGGCCGAACGCGAGCACCGACCGGGCGACGGTCCGGTCCCACGAGAGGCGGAGCCTGCTCCGGGTGAGCCAGAACTGCACGGCCACGCCGCAGGCCTGGCCGACGACCCGGCCCACGGCCAGGCCGACCAGACCGTAGCCGAGCACGGCCAGCACGAGGGTCACCACGGCGCCCACGCCGAAGTCGACGGCGTTGGAGCGGAACAGCCCCTGCTGGTCGAGCTTCCGCTGGAGCGTGGCGAACGGGACGACGCCGACCCCGGCCAGCAGGAACGTCGCGGCCAGGATCGCGATGGGTCCGGCCGCGCCGGGGCCGCCCATCGCGGAGGCGAGCGCGGGCGCGGACAGCGCGGTGACCAGGGTGAGCGTGCCGCCGGTGACCAGGCCGAGCACCGCGACGGGGCCGGTGCGCCGCTCGAAGTCGGGGCTGCGCACGAGGTCGGCGCTCAGGCCCAGGTCCGCCAGGGCCATGACCACGCTCTGCACCGTCAGGGCGATCGCGTACAGGCCGAACTCCTCGGGCGACACGATGCGGGCGATGACGATGCCCAGGCCGAGGTTGCCCAGCCGCACCACGACCGTGCCGGTGGTGCTCCAGCGCAGGGCGTTGCCGACGCGGCCGCTCAGGGTGGCGCCCTTGCTCATGTCCCGAACCTCGCGAGGAGCTGGCCGCGGACCTTCCAGCGCAGCGACTCGACGGCCTCGACGCCGAGCCGCGACCGGTGCTCGGCGCGCCCGGCCAGCCGGGCCCACTGCCAGGCCGGCGACCGGACGACGGCGGGGTCGGCCTCGCGGGCGAGCCGCAGGAGCTGCGCGCGGTGCTCGGCGCCGTCGGGCCCCGGGGGCAGCAGCGTGGAGGCGAGCACCACCTCGCGCGCGACGGCGGCGTCGGCCCGCGCGCGCAGGCGGTCGGGGCGGCGCAGCAGGTGCCCGTCCTCGCGGAAGAACAGGTCGAACGTCTCGAGCACGGAGCGCCAGTTGTCGAGGTTCCCGCCGAACTGGACGTTGTGCATGTTCGCGTCGTGCTGCCGGTAGTAGGCCTGGACCGGCCCGTTGACGCGGCCGATCCGGCCGCGCGCAGCGGCCTGGAGCCACATGTACATGTCCGCGGCCTGCGGCAGCGCAGCCACGTAGCCGCCGATCGCGTCGTAGACGGACCGACGCATCACCACCTCGGGGTTGGTCGGGATGTTCCGCCCGCGGCGGGCGACGTGGCCCACCCACTGCTCGCCCTCCCAGACGGTCCACCAGCTCCGGGCCGGCGTGAACGCGGGCGGCACGCCGTCGAAGTCGGTCACGAGGCCGTACACGAGCGAGATCCGCCGGTCGTGCTCCAGCAGGGCGGCGGCGCGGGCCAGCGCGCCGGGCGCGAGAGCGTCGTCGGCCGACAGGAGCACCACGTAGTCGCCGTTGGCCCGGCCGAGCCCGTCGTTGTACGTGCGGATGTGCCGCATGTTCTGCTCGTGCTCGACCAGCGTCACGCGCGGGTCCGACGCGGCGATCTCGCGCGCGACGGCGACGCTCCCGTCGGTCGAGGTGTCGTCGACCACGATCACCTCGACGTCCACGCCCTCCTGGGCGAGCACGGAGCCGACGGAGGTCGGGAGGTACTGCCCGTAGTTGTAGTGCGGCACCACGACCGAGACGAGCGGGCGCGTGCGCAGGGGGAGCGGGGCCCGGACCGTGGTCATCGCGCCACCTCCCGGACCAGCCGCCGCGCCGGCACGCCGGCCCAGGTCTCGCCGTCGGGCACGTCGGTCAGGACCACGGCCCCCATACCGACCACGGCGCCCGCGCCGATCCGGACGCCGGGGTGTACCGCGGCGTTCATGCCCAGGTAGGCGGCCCGGCCCACGTGCACGCCCCCGCCGAGGGAGACCCCGGCGGCGAGCGTCGCGAAGTCGTCCAGCACGCAGTCGTGCGTGACCGTCACCCCGGGCATCGCGACCACGTGCGCGCCGAGCACGGCGTCCGCGGTGATCGTGACGCCGGCCAGCAGCACCGAACCCTCGCCGACGGGGCAGCCGGCGGGGTTGCGCACCGAGGGGTCGACGACGCGCGCGTACGCGGCCCGCGGGTCCAGCCGCGCGTGGACTGCGGCGCGGGTGCGGCTCGGGCCGACGCACAGCAGCAGCCGGGCGCCGGGATGCTCCGCGGCGGCGCTCACCGGCCCCAGCACCGGCGCCCCGCCGAGGGTGGGCGGCAGGTCGGCGTGGCGGTCGTCGAGCACGCCGAGCACCTCGTGCCCGGCCTCGGCGGCGACGGGAAGCACCTCGCGGGCCAGCCCGCTCGCCCCCACCAGCAGCAGCGGCCCGCCCCAGCTCGCCGCCACCTCACTGCCCCCCGTACCCGCGGAGCACCTCGACCACGCGGCCCAGCTCGGCGTCCGTCATCTGGTGGAACAGCGGCAGGATCAGCGTGCGGTCCGTGAGCCGCTCGGTCACGGGCAGCGGCACGTGGCCGCGGTCCGCGTGGGCCGGCTGCCGATGCGCGGCCATGATGCCGCGGCGCGCCGAGATGCCCGCCGAGGCGAGCGCCAGCAGCAGCCCCTCCCGGTCCAGGCGGTACCCGGGCAGCACCTCGACCCACAGCGACTGCACGTTGGCGCGGCCCCAGGCCGGGTCCTCGACGAGGCGCAGGCCGGGCACGCCGGCCAGCGCCTCGCGGTAGCGGGCGGCGAGCTCACGCCGCCGGGCCACGATCTCGGGGAGGCGGCCGAGCTGCACCAGGCCGACGGCGGCCTGCAGGTCGGTCATCCGGAAGTTGAACCCGACCTCGTCGTACTCCTCCGGCGGGGAGACGAGGGACGCGTGCCGGTCCGCCGCGGAGACGCTCATGGCGTGCTCGCGCAGGCGCCGCGCGCGGGCGGCCCAGTCCGGGCGGCTGGTGGTGATCATCCCGCCCTCGCCGGTGGTCAGGATCTTGCGCGGGTGGAAGGACCAGGCGGCGATCTCGGCGCCCGCCCCGACCGGGCGGTCGCGGTAGGTCGAGCCGGCGCCGCACGCGGCGTCCTCGATCACGACGATGCCGAGCGGGTCGCACAGCTCGCGGATCGCGGCCAGGTCGACCGGCACGCCCGCCTGGTCCACGGCGATCACCGCGCGGGTGGCGGGCGTGAGGGCGGCGGCCACCGTCTCGGCGGTGAGGTTGCCGGTGGCGGCGTCCACGTCCGCGAAGACGGGGCGCGCGCCGACGTAGGTGGGGGCGTTCGCGGTGGCGACGAACGAGAACGACGGCACCACGACGTCATCGTCCGGCCGGATGCCGGCGACGACCAGGGCGAGGTGCAGCGCCGTGGTGCAGCTCGACGTCGCGACGGCCGCGCGGGCGCGCATCGCGTCCGCGAACGCCGCCTCGAAGGCGGCGACCCGCGGACCCTGGGCCACCCAGCCGGACTCGATCACCTCGGTGACCGCGGCGACCTCCTCCGGGCCGAGCCACGGCTTCATGACGTCGACGCGGTGCAGGCCCTCCTCCACGGCGGTCATGCGACCACCCCCGCGGGGGCCGTGGTGGCGCTCGCAGGCGCCACCCAGTTGCGGTCCTCGATGCGGCTCAGCATCTCCTGCGGGCTCTCTGGCCGGCTCTTGAACCAGTCGACCAGGTCGGCGACCCCCTGCTCGAAGGTGGTCCGCGGCTGGAACCCGGTCAGCTCCCGGACCAGCGTGTTGTCCACCAGCAGGCGCCGCACGTCGCCCGGGCGGGCCTCCAGCCGCTCCGGCTCGAGGTCGGGCCGCCCGGCGAGCCGGGCGACCGTGGTCACCAGCTCGTTGATCGTCACCTCGGCGCCGGAGCCGACGTTCACGGTGCTGCCCACGGCGGCGTCGCACTCCGCGATGTCGGCCAGGCCCCGCGCGGTGTCGCTGACGTGCAGGAAGTCGCGCGTCTGCTCGCCGTCGCCGTAGACGAAGGCGGGCAGGCCGCACAGGGCGCGCACGATCGTGCGCGGCAGCACCTCGCCGCTGTCGCCCTCGAAGTGGCTGCGCGGGCCGAAGGTGTTGAACGGCCGGACCACCACGACGGGCATGCCGTGGGTGCGGAACGCGGCGCGCGCGTACGCCTCCCCGGCGAGCTTGGACCCGCCGTAGACCGTCTCGGGCCAGGTCGGGTGCCGCTCGTCCATCGGGGCGTACTGCGCGGTGCCGAACACCTCGCTGGAGCTCACGTGCACGAACCGGCCGACGCCCGCGGCGCGGGCCCGTTCGAGCAGCTCCAGCGTGGCGGTCGCGTTGACCTCGTGGTTCTCCCGCGGGTCGTGCAGGCTGTGCCGCACCCCCAGGCAGGCCAGGTGGAAGACGACGTCCGCGTCGTCGACCAGCGCGAGCGCGGCCTCGCTGCGGATGTCGTCGGCGACGAGGCGCACGGTGCCGTGCCCGTCGGTGTCCTCCAGGTGGTGGGCCAGGTTCTCGCGCCGGCCGTTGACCAGGTTGTCCACCACGGTGACCGACGCCGCGCCCCGGCGCACCAGCTCGTCGACCAGGTGGCTGCCGATGAATCCGGCGCCGCCCGTGACCAGCACGCGCGTCCCCTTCAGCGCGCTCATGCGGCCGCTCCGTTCCCGGTGGGACCGCCCGCGAGCACCGGCGTGCGTGCACCGGTCTCGATCCGGGTCACGCCGCCGCCCGTGGCGAGGCTGCGGTCCGCGGCCTCCAGCACGTCGAGCACGCGCAGTCCCGCGGCGCCGTCGGTCAGGGCCGGGCGCTCGCCCTGGATCGCCTCGGCGAGCTCGCCCACCATCGACCCGAGGGCCTCGCGCTCCTCCAGCGCGGGCGACCAGGTGTCGCCCAGGCGGTAGGAGATCGTGGCGGCCCGGCGCTCCAGGCTGTCGAATGCCTGGGTCTCCAGGTCGACGCCGCGGTCGTAGACGCTGATCCGCTGCTGCGGGTTCAGGTCGTCCCACACGAGCGTGCGGCGCGACCCGCCGATCGTCATCCGCCGCACCTTGGTGGGGCTGAGCCAGTTCACGTGCACGCTCGCCACGGCACCGCCCGGCAGGGGCAGCACCAGGTAGCCCACGCAGGACTTGCCCGCGCCGATCGGGTCGGCGCCGTGCGCCGCCACCGACTCGGGCCGCAGCCCGCCGGGCAGGATGTGGTCGAGGACCGACAGGTCGTGCGGCGCCAGGTCCCAGAACACGTCGACGTCGGGCTGGACCAGGCCGAGGTTGATGCGCACGGAGTCGATGTAGAGGATGTCGCCCAGGTCGCCGCCCGCCACGAGCTCGCGGATCTTCCGGACCGCGGGCGTGTAGCAGTAGGTGTGGTCGGTCATCAGCACCAGGCCGCGGGCCTGCGCCTCGGCGACCATCTCGGCGGCGGCCGCCGCGTGGTCCGCGATCGGCTTCTCGACGACCACGTGCTTGCCGGCGCGCAGCGCGGCCAGGGCGATCGCGTGGTGCGTCCGCGCGGGCGTGGCGATGGCCACCGCGTCCACGTCGTCCCGGGCGAGCAGCGCGTCGAGCGACGTCTCGACGTCGGCCCGGCCGTTCGCACGGGCCACCCGCGTGGCGCGGTCCGCGTCGAGGTCGCAGACGGCGGCCAGCTCCCAGCGGTCGGACGCCGCGAAGTTGCGTGCCAGGTTGGGTCCCCAGTAGCCGGCGCCCACCACGGCCGCCCGCAAGAGTCTCTGGTCCATGCTGCCTTCTTCCGGTATCAGCTCGGATCGGCCTGGAGTGTTGTCATCCTGGCTTCGATCAATGTACGTCCCGGCCTCGCGGCGAACTGGCCGAGGCCTTTCGAAATCACCCGTGGTAGACGTTTATTCACCCGGAGCGTGTTTCACCCAGGGGTGAAAGAGAAATGCGCGAGGCGCGCCGGAAACGCCGCGACGTGCATTCATCCGCGCTTCTCGGACAATGCGCGCGCGTGGCCCGTCACCGTGTCGAACACCCGCACGTAGGTCTCCGCCTGCCGGCGCCAGGACAGCTCGCCCTCGATCCGGGCGCGCCCGGCCAGGCCCATCCGCCGGGCGCGGTCGGGGTCGTCGAGGATCTCGAGGATCGCGTCGCCGAACGCCGCGGCGTCGCTCCCGGCGACGTACCGCCCCGCGTCGCCCGCGCTGCGGCGGGTCTCGGTCAGGTCGGTCGCCACGACGGGCAGCTCGTGCGCCATGTACTCGAGGGTCTTGTTCATGGTGGAGCGGTCGTTGAACTCGCTCGGCGGGTCGGGCGTGACGCCCAGGTCCGCGCTGGACAGCCACCGGCCGATGGCCTCGTGGTCGACCCGGCCGGTGAAGTGCACCCAGAGGTCCAGGCCGCGGCGCGTGCAGTCCGCGCGCAGCTCCTCCAGCGCGTCACCGAAGCCGAGCAGCGCGAAGCGCACGTCGGTGCGGCCGCGCACGCGCACCACGTGCTCGATGGCGGCCAGCAGCCGGTCCACGCCGTCCTGCGAGCCCATGATCCCCACGTAGCAGACGAGGTGCTTGCCCAGGTCACGGGCCCCCGGTTCGGGGTCGCCCTTGCGCATCAGGTCGGCGTCGGGCGTGCTGAGCACCACCGAGCTGCGGCTCAGGTCGACCTTGCCGCGCTCCAGCGCGATCTGCCGGTACGAGCCGTTCGTCGAGATCACGTGGTCGGCCGTGCGGTACGTCGCGCGCTCCAGGAGCAGCAGCGCCCGGTACAGCAGGTCCTGCCGGCCGAACTTGGCCAGGTACACCTCGGGGCACAGGTCGTGCTGGTCGTAGACGAAGCGCACCCCGCGGCGCAGGCGCCAGAGCAGGGCGAGCAGCCAGTAGGTGTCCGGCGGGTTGCACGCCTGGATCACCTGGAACGGCGCGTCGCGGTGCACGCGGCCCGAGGCCCGCGCCGTCCGCCACCAGCAGACGAGGAACTCGCGGACGTAGCCCATGACGCCGCGGGAGTCCGGGGGCGGGGCGTACGAGTAGACCGTCGTCTCGTCCACCTGGAACCGGGCGGGCTCGTCGGGGTTCTCCTGCGGGCAGACGACGCTCACGCGGTACCCGGCGTCCGTCAGCGCGCGGCACTCGGACCGGACCCGGCGGTCGATCCTGAACGGCAGGTTCTGGATGATGACCAGAACGTGTGGAGCGGCGGAATGCATGAGGAAAGTCTTGCCCCCACAGCGCGCGCCAGAAAGCCGGGGAGCGGGTGAACACGGCGATTCACCCGCGGCGCCGGGTGATATCCCGGGCGCGGAACATCACCCGAACATCACCCCGGCCGGCGGTTGATATCCGGAGCCTTTTGCGGATGAGTGCAGGAACGTCGCACAAAACCGTTCCCGGTATTTCATCCGGTGGTTCGGCGGGCCTTTCGGCACTCCTCGCGGATGATCTCCACGACCGTCTGGGTGGGGCGCGGGGCCCCGGGGTCGCCGGTCCGCCGCGCGGCCCGTCGGCAGTGTCGGTGAGCCCGCCTAGGCTTAGGGGCGATGACTTCCCTCTTCGACAGCCTCTCCCTGCCCGGCCTCGACCCGGCGGCGCC
Source organism: Promicromonospora sp. NPDC060204 (assembly GCF_042728455.1). Lineage (NCBI taxonomy): Bacteria > Bacillati > Actinomycetota > Actinomycetes > Micrococcales > Promicromonosporaceae > Promicromonospora > Promicromonospora sp. NPDC060204. Next base: position 2,813 of record NZ_JBHWZO010000100.1, on the reverse strand, counting down.
GGGTGACGAGGCGCGCCTGCCGCGCACCGCCCCGCGGTGGGACGACGGCGGGGGCGACACCGACCCCGGCGAGGCGGCCGTGCCCGCTGAGCCGGACTGGCTGGCGGGCCTGCCGCACGAGTCGGAGGCGCCGCGCGCCCGCGGGGCCTACGCGCACCTCGACCCCGACGAGCTGCTGGACGGGCTCAACCCGGAGCAGCGGGCTGCCGTGATCCACGAGGGCGGGCAGCTGCTCATCGTGGCGGGCGCCGGGTCGGGCAAGACGCGGGTGCTCACGCACCGCATCGCCTACCTGCTGGCCACGGGCCGGGCACGGGCGGGCGAGATCCTGGCGATCACGTTCACCAACAAGGCCGCGGCCGAGATGCGCGAGCGTGTCGAGGGCCTGGTGGGCCCGGCCGCGAACCGCATGTGGGTGTCCACGTTCCACTCGGCGTGCGTGCGCATCCTGCGCCGGGAGGCGACCACGCTCGGGCTGCGGTCGAGCTTCAGCATCTACGACGCCGCGGACAGCCAGCGCCTCATCACGCTGGTGACGCGCGAGCTCAACCTCGACCCCAAGAAGTACCCGGCGCGCGGGCTGTCGAACAAGATCAGCGACCTGAAGAACGAGCTGGTCGACCCGGAGACCTACGCGCGGCAGGCCGTGGCGTACGCGGAGCAGGAGGCGCAGGCGGAGGCCGCGTCCGCCGCCGGGGGCGGCATCCGGCGCCCGTGGGGCGGGCAGTCGGCCGACGAGCGCAACACCACGACGCCCAAGTTCGACCAGGTCCTGGCCGACGTCTACACCCGGTACCAGGCGCGCCTGGCCCAGGCGAACGCCCTGGACTTCGACGACATCATCATGACCACGGTGAACCTGCTCCAGGCGTTCCCGAACGTCGCGGAGCACTACCGCCGCCGGTTCCGGCACATCATGGTCGACGAGTACCAGGACACCAACCACGCGCAGTACACGCTGGTCCGGGAGCTCGCGGGGGTGGGCGCGGACGACGACTCGGGTCTCGACCCGGCCGAGCTCACGGTGGTGGGCGACTCCGACCAGTCCATCTACGCGTTCCGCGGCGCCACCATCCGCAACATCCTGGAGTTCGAGAAGGACTACCCGGACGCCACCACGATCCTGCTGGAGCAGAACTACCGCTCCACGCAGAACATCCTGAGCGCCGCCAACGCGGTGATCTCCCGCAACGCGGGCCGCACGCCCAAGCGCCTGTGGACCGACTCGGGCGCCGGGGCCAAGATCGTGGGCTACGTCGCGGACGACGAGCACCAGGAGGCCCGGTTCGTCGCCGACGAGATCGACAAGCTCGGCGACAGCGACGGCGTGCGCCCCGGCGACGTCGCGATCTTCTACCGCACCAACGCGCAGTCGCGTGCGCTGGAGGAGGTGCTGGTCCGCGTCGGCCTGCCGTACAAGGTGGTCGGCGGCACGCGGTTCTACGAGCGCCGCGAGGTCAAGGACGCCGTCGCCTACCTGCGCGCGCTGGCCAACGAGGACGACGACGTGAACCTGCGCCGCATCCTCAACGTGCCCAAGCGCGGGCTCGGCGACCGCGCGGAGTCGCTCGTGGCGTCGTTCGCCGAGCGCGAGCGCACCTCGTTCGGCGCCGCCCTGGAGCGGGCCGACGAGATCCCCGGCATGACCAACCGCTCGCTCAAGCCGCTGCTCGCCTTCCGGGACCTCATGCGCGAGCTGCGCGGCCTGGTCGACGACGGCGCCGCGCCGGCCGTGGTGCTCGGCGCGGTGCTCGACCGCACCGGCTACCTCGCCGAGCTGCGCGCGAGCGAGGACCCGCAGGACGAGGGCCGCGTCGAGAACCTGGCCGAGCTGCACGCCGTCGCCGTCGACTTCGGCGAGACCGACCCGGAGGGCTCGCTCGCGGACTTCCTGGAGCGGGTCTCGCTGGTCGCCGACAGCGACCAGATCCCCGACGAGGACGTGGCCGACGGCGCGGCGGAGGAGGCGCCGAAGGAGAACCAGGGCGTCGTCACGCTCATGACGCTGCACACGGCCAAGGGCCTGGAGTTCCCGGTCGTCTTCCTCACCGGCATGGAGGACGGCACGTTCCCGCACATGCGCTCGCTGCACGACGACAGCGAGCTCGCCGAGGAGCGCCGCCTCGCCTACGTGGGCATCACGCGGGCGCGCGAGCGGCTCTACATCACGCGGTCGTCGGTGCGCGCGGCCTTCGGCATGGCCAACGAGTTCCCGGAGAGCCGGTTCCTGCAGGAGGTCCCCGAGGAGCTGTGGGACTGGCGGCGGCGCGAGTCGTCGACGGCCGCGATCCGTGCGGGCCGGGGTGGCTGGAGCGGCGGGTACGGTTCCGGCGGCTACGGCTCCGGCGGGCGCTCGGGTTCCGGCGGGCGCGGCTCGGGCTCGGGCTCCTCGTGGTCCTCGGGCCGGTCGGGATCCTCGAAGACCGGCACCACGTCGTCGTCGGGCGGCAGCCAGGCCAACCCGTTCTCCCCGCAGAAGAAGGCGGGCGCCACGGGCGGGTTCGGCGGCATCAACGTGCAGAAGGACATCCCCAGCCTGGAGATCGGCGACCGCGTGACTCACGACTCCTACGGCCTGGGCACCGTCGTGGACGTCGAGGCGAACGCCGTGGTCAAGATCGACTTCGGCACCAACGGGACCAAGCGCATCGCACTGAAGTACACGGCGGTCACGAAGCTCTGAGCCGTCGGGCCCCGACTGCTGGCCCGACGGCTGGCGGGGCTGCTGGCGCGACCGCCGGCCCGACGGCTGGCGCGACCGCTGGAGCGGCTGCGCCAGCCGCGCCCTCCTCCTCCCCTTTGAGGCCCAGGTT
>NZ_JBHWZO010000099.1:0-20908 GCF_042728455.1 Promicromonospora sp. NPDC060204 | reverse complement strand
GGCCTCAGCTGCCCGGGAACCCCTCGGGGTTCTGGGACTGCCAGCGCCAGGTGTCGGCGCACATGTCGTCGATGGTCTTGGTCGCGTGCCAGCCCAGCTCGGTGTTGGCGCGCGTCGGGTCGGCCCAGAAGGCGGGCAGGTCGCCGGCGCGGCGCGGACCGATCTCGTACGGCAGCTCGCGGCCGACCGCCCGCTCGAACGCCTTCAGCAGCTCCAGCACCGACGTGCCGGTGCCGGTCCCGAGGTTGAACGCCCGTGCGGGCTCCACCATGTCGTCCAGGTGCTCCAGCGCCGCGACGTGCCCGGCGGCGAGGTCGGTCACGTGCAGGTAGTCGCGCTCGGCCGTGCCGTCCGCCGTCGGATAGTCGTTGCCGAACACCGTGAGCTTGTCCCGACGGCCCACCGCGACCTGCGCGATGAACGGCATCAGGTTGTTGGGGATGCCCTGCGGGTCCTCGCCGATGTCGCCGCTCGCGTGCGCGCCGACCGGGTTGAAGTAGCGCAGCAGCGCGACCTTCCAGCCCTCGGAGATCTGCGCGATGTCCGTCAGGACGCGCTCGATCATCACCTTCGTCTGCCCGTAGGGCGACGACGAGGACAGGTGCTCGTAGTCCTCCCGGTACGGCACGGGGGCCTTCTCGCCGTACACCGTGGCCGACGACGAGAACACCAGCTTGGTGACCCCGTACTTCGCCATCGAGGCGGCCAGGGCGAACGTGGAGTCGAGGTTGTTGCGGTAGTACTCCAGAGGCTTCGTCACCGACTCCCCCACCGCCTTGAAGCCCGCGAAGTGGATCACGGCGTCGATCCGCTCGTGCGCGAACAGCCGCTCGGTCTTGTCGGCGTCGGTCAGGTCGAAGCCGTGGAAGGGGATCGCGCGACCCGCGAGCGCCTCCAGGCGGCCCTGCACCGAGGGCTTCGAGTTCGAGAAGTCGTCGACGACGATGACGTCGTGACCGGCGGCTACCAGGGCAAGGACGGTGTGTGAGCCGATGTAGCCGGCTCCACCGGAGACGAGAACGCGCATGCCTCCAAACTACCGGCTCGGTCGCGCACGCCCTCATCGGTGAGACGGGCTGTGGCCGGACCCTGGCGGGACGGGCCCCGGCGGGCCGGGCGCTGGTACGTTCGCGCGCGTGACGGTCCCCGAGGCGATGCTCCTGTTCGCGCTGGTCGCGATCCCCCTGACGATCATGCCGGGCCTGGACAGCGCGCTGGTGCTGCGGACCGCCGTCGTCAGCGGCCGCAGGCACGCCTACGCCACGGCCCTCGGCATCAACGCGGCCGTCCTGGCCTGGGGAGTCGCGGCCGCCGTGGGCGCGACGGCGGTGCTCGCCGCCTCCGAGGCGGCCTACCGGGCGCTCACCCTGGCGGGCGCGGCCTACCTCGCGTGGCTCGGCGGCCGGATGCTGTGGTCGAGCTTCCGCGCCGGGCGGTACGACGCGCTGCCGGACGGCGCTCTGCCCGACGTCGTGCCCGGCCCTGTGCGTTCACCCTGGAGGTCCTTCGCCCTCGGCGCCACGACCAACCTGCTGAACCCCAAGGTCGGCGTCTTCTACCTGGCTACGATCCCGCAGTTCCTGCCCGACGGCGTGCCGCACCTCCTGATGGGCCTGCTCCTGGCCGTCGAGCACGACGTACTCGGGCTGGCCTGGCTCGCGCTGCTGATCAACGCCGCGGGCCTGGCGAAGCGGTGGCTGTCCGGGCGCGCGATCGCGCGGGTGACCGACCGGGTGACCGGCGTCGTGCTGCTGGTCCTCGCCGGGTGCATCGGCTGGAACGCGCTGACGGGGCAGGCCCGGGCGGTCTGACAGCCCGGGCTGATCTCGGTTCCTGGCGGCGAAACCGCCTCCTACCGGCGCACAGCCTGCCCGGCTTCCGCACGCACCGCGTCGAGCATGTCGTCCACGGAACCCGCCGGGTCGGTGACCGGCGCCTGGACCTGGCGCACGGTGCCGTCGGGTGCGATCAGGAGCGTGGTCCGCTTGAGGCGGTCCGTCCCGGCGGCGCGGAACACGGGCAGGCGCAGGGCGGACGCCGCCAGGCCGTCCTGGTCCGAGGCCAGCCGATAGGGCAGCTCCGCGTGCGCCGCGAAGGCCGCGAGCTGGTCGGGGCGCTGGGTGGCCACGCCGAGCACGCGCGCCCCGGCGTCGGCGAGCGCCGCGGTGCGCCCGGCGTAGGTGACGCACTCGAGCGTGCAGCCGCGGGTGCCGGGGATGTCGCCCCAGCCGGCGGGGTACCCGTCCGTGTCGGGGGCGTAGGCGCCCGGGAAGAGGAACAGCACGGTCCAGCGGTCGGGGTCCACGAGGCCGACGGCGGTGCCGTCGTGGGCCGTGAGCGTCACGTCCGGCACCCGCGTCCCCACGAGGGCGTGCACACGCCGCGCCTCGGCGTCGCCGACGGCGCCCGAGACGGTGCCGTCGCCCATCACGTGGCGCGTCCCCCACTCCTGCAGCGCGACGAGCACGGGCACGAGCCCCTCGCCGCGGCGGGTGAGCCGGTAGTCGAACCGGGGCGGGTGCGCCGAGTACGGGACCCGCTCCAGGACGCCGTCGTCCACGAGCCGGCCGAGGCGTTCGGTCAGGGCCCGCCTGCTGAACCCGAGCTCGTGGGCGAGGGCGTCGAAGCGTGAGACGCCGGCCGCGGCCTCGCGCACGATCAGCAGGCTCTGCCAGTCGCCGATGACGCCGAGCGACTGCGCGATCCCGCAGTCGGCGTCGGCCAGGTCCTCCTTGCGCATGCGCGCCATCCTCTCGCACGTCGTCGTCCGGGTGCTGTCACTCGGTCGCGGCGCCGGGCCGTGTTGCGCCCGCCGCCGTCCTTCTGCCACTGTACGGGCAGTCGGTTCCAAAATGGAACCCACTACTTCGGCCCATCACCCGACCCACCCGGAGGCACCCCAAATGACGACGACGGCCCCGACCGCCGCACGCTCCTTCTGGACCTTCTGGGCGGCCACGACGACCAGCAACATGGGCTCGGCGGTCACGAAGATCGCCCTGCCGCTGACCGCCGTCCTCGTGCTCGACGCCGGACCGTTCGAGACCGGGCTGCTCGCCGCGGCGTCCTACCTGGCCTGGATCGTCATCGGGCTGCCCGCCGGCGCGATCGTGCAGCGCTGGCCGCTGCGCGGCACCCAGATCAGCACCGACCTCGTACGGGCCGCCGCCATCGCCTCGGTGCCGCTGGCCTGGTGGGCCGGACACCTGACCCTGGCCCAGCTGTTCGTCGTGGCGCTCACGCTCAACCTCGCCGAGGTGCTCTTCTTCAGCGCCAGCACGACGTTCATCACCTCCGTGGTGCCGCGCGACCAGCTCACCAGCCGCAACTCGCTGATGTCCGGGACGCACGCGGTGACCGAGCTCGGCGGACCCTCGCTGGGCGGGCTGCTCGTCCAGCTCGTCGGCGCGGCGCCCGCGCTGCTGCTCGACGCGGTGTCCTACGTCGCCTCCGCCGTGCTGCTCCGCACCCTGCCCGAACGCCGCCAGCCGGGCGACGACGACCCGACCCCGCTGCGCCGCCGGATCGCCGAGGGCTGGCGGTTCGTCACCGGCCACCCCGTCCTGGCGCCGTGCACCTGGTGGGCGTGCGTGGTCAACACGGTCTGCGGCGCCCAGCTCGCCCTGTTCGCGATCTACCTGGTCCGGGAGCTGCACGCGCCCGCCGCCGTGGTCGGGCTGCTGCTGGCGACCGAGGGCGTCGGGGCGTTGCTGGCTGCCTGGGCGACACCCTGGCTCGTGCGACGGTTCGGCTCGGCGCGCGTCGTGCTGTTCGACGGGCTCGTCGGGTTCGCGGGTGCCCTGCTGATCCCCGCCGGCGCCGGCCACTGGGGCTGGGTCTGCTTCGCCGTCGGCAACCTCGTCTTCGCGGCCACCGTAGTCCCCGGCAGCATCGTCACGCGCACCTACCGGCAGGTCGCGAGCCCGCCCGAGCTCCTGTCCCGCGTCATGGGCACCGTGCGCTTCGTGTCCTGGGGCTGCATCCCGCTGGGCGGCCTGATCGCCGGGGCGGTCGCCGAGACGGCCGGGACCCGCGCGGTACTGCTCGGGTCGGCGTTCGTCATGCTCGCCGGCCCCGCGATCCTCGCGGCGAGCCCCGTGCGACGCCTGCGGAACCTGGAGGACTACGCGAGCGAGCCGCAGCCCGCCGCGGCGTGAGCCGTCCGCGACACGCTGCCCTCCCATCCTCCCGACACACCGCTTGCCGACACGCCCCGCGTGCCCACGACCAGGCGGAACGCCCCGACTACGCTGCCCCCGTGGCGTACACCGAGCAGCGCACCGACTCCGAGGGCCGCACCGGCTACATCGGGCGATACCGCGTCGACGGCCGCCTGCGCAGCACCCGCCGCTTCACCGTGCGGCGCGAGGCGCTCGCGGAGGCGCGGCGGCAGGAGGAGGCGGGCAAGCACGCCGAGTGGATCGACCCGTCTGCGGGCCGCGTCACCGTCGCCGAGTGGTTCGCGACCTGGCAGGAGGCCCGCGTCGACCGCGCGCCCCGCACCATCGAGGCCGAGCGCGAACGCTTCCGCTCCCTGGTCGCCCCGGCCTTCGGCGACCGGCCGCTGCGGCAGGTCACCCACGAGGACGTCGCCCGCTGGGCCGCCACCATGGCCTCCCCCACCACCGGGCAGACCGCCTCGCCCGCCCGGCGCCGGGACGCGGCCCGCCTCCTGGTGGCCCTGCTCGACGCCGCCGTCGACGCGCGGCGCCTGCGCACCAACCCCGCGCGGACGCCGTCGGGCAAGGTGCCCGCCCTGCCGCGCGCCCCGAAGACCAAGCCGCACCGCTACCTGTCGCACGAGCAGCTCCGGCGCGTCGCGGACGCGACCACCTCCGCCCAGACCCGCACCCTCGTGCTCCTTACTGCCCTGACCGGGCTGCGCTGGGGCGAGGTCAGCGCGCTGACGGTGGACGACGTCGACCTGCTGCGCCGGCGGGTGCACGTCACCAAGGCGTACACCCGCCTGGACGACGGCACGCTCCTGCTCGGCGACACCAAGACGCACGCGCGCCGCGAGGTGCCCCTGCCGGCGTCCCTGGCCCCGGCCGTGGCCGAGCAGGCGGCGGGCCGGGCGCGCGGCGACCTGCTGTTCACCGGCACCCGGGACACCGCGCTGCGGCGCGAGAGCTTCGACCGGTCGGCGTTCCGGCCCGCCGTGCTGGCGGCCGGCCGCGCCGTCCGCACCCTGCGCGAGGCGCTGGGCCTGTATGACGGCGGCCTGTACGACGACGGCCGCTACGCCGGCGGGCCGTCCGTCACAGGCACTCGCGCCACGGGCCTGTACGACGACGGCGTGGTCGCCGCGGTGCGCCGGCTCCAGTCGGACGCCGGCCTGGAGGCGACCGGGATCTGCGACCCCGCGACGTGGTCCCTGGTCGCGGACCAGGACCGGGCGCGCGAGACGATGACGCGGGGCGAGAAGGTGAGCCGCACCCGGCTGCTGGCGGCGCTGTCGCGCACCACGCTGGGGCCCGGCGCGGAGGACTTCGACACGCTCACCCTGCACGACCTGCGCCACACCGCGGCGTCCCTGGCCATCTCGGGCGGCGCGACGGTCAAGGCGGTGCAGCGGATGCTCGGGCACGAGTCGCCGGTCCTGACGCTGTCCACCTACGCCGGGCTGTTCGAGGACGACCTCGATGCCCTCGGCGAGACGATGAGCGCGGCATTCCAGGCGACCGCCGTCGTGCCGGGGACCGACGCGAGCGTGTTCGACGGGCCGGCGGGGGTCACGCCGATCCGGGCCGTGCGGAGCAGGGTCGGCTGAGCTGGGTGGGCTCAGCAGGGCGGCCTGACCTGCACGTCCACGTGTCCCAAACTTTTTTCTCGCGGATCGGCGATCCTGATGTCGAGAACGCGAGGAGGGCTCCGTCCTAGGGTCGAGGGCGCAAGACGGCGTCCGTACCGCGTCCACGACGCAGGGCCCACAGGGCCTGTGACCCAGGGAGAGAACCATGGCGAAGTACCTGCTGCTGAAGCACTACCGGCGCGGCGGCCCGGCGTGGCTGCCGGGCACCGACGTCCCGATGGACCAGTGGACGCCGGAGGAGATCACGGAGCACATCGACTACATGCGCCGGTTCGCTGACAAGCTCACCGAGAGCGGCGAGTTCGTCAGCGAGGGCGCGCTCGCGCCGGAGGGCACGTTCGTCCGGTACGACGGCGAGGGCCGCCCGCCCGTGACCGACGGCCCGTTCGCGGAGACCAAGGACCTCATCGCCGGCTGGATGATCATCGACGTCGAGTCCCAGGAGCGGGCCTACGAGGCGGCGGCCGAGCTGTCCGCGGCACCCGGCGCCGGCGGCCGCCCGATCCACGAGTGGCTCGAGGTGCGGCCGTTCCTCGGCGAGGACCTGACGATCAGCGAGTGACCTGCCGGCGCAGCCCGAGGAGAGGCCTGGTGTGGACCACGACGCGGTGAACGACCGGATGCGGACGCTGGCGCCGCAGGTCCTCGGCGTCCTCGTCCGTCGCGGAGCAGACTTCGCGACGGCCGAGGACGCCGTCCAGGAGGCCCTCATCGAGGCCGTGCGGCACTGGCCCGAGGACCCGCCGGACGACCCGAAGGCCTGGCTGCTGCGCGTGGCCGGCCGCAAGCTCATCGACGCCCAGCGGTCCGAGGCCGCCCGACGCCGGCGGGAGGAGCGGGTCCACGACGAGCCGCCGCCCGGTCCCACCGAGCAGTCGGACGACACGCTGCTGCTCCTGAGCCGCTGCTGTCACCCGGCGCTGAGCCCGGCGTCGGCGATCGCGCTGACGCTCCGGGCCGTCGGCGGGCTGACGACGGCCCAGATCGCGCGGGCCTTCCTGGTCCCCGAGGCCACGATGGCGCAGCGGATCTCGCGCGCCAAACGCACCCTGGCCGGACAGCGGTTCGACCAGCCGGGCGACGCCCGCGCGGTGCTGCACGTGCTGTACCTGATCTTCAACGAGGGGTTCACCGGCGAGATCTCGCTGGCGGACGAGGCGATCCGGCTGACCCGTCAGCTCGCGGTCGCGTCGGCGGCACGTCCGGAGGGCATCGATCCCGAGATCTCCGGCCTGCTGGCCCTGATGCTGCTGCACCACGCCCGCCGCGACGCCCGGTACACCGGCTCGGGCGAGCTGGTGCCGCTCGACGAGCAGGACCGCTCCCGGTGGGACACCGCGATGATCAGCGAGGGGGTGGAGGTGCTGCAGGACGCCCTGGCGCGGGACCGGCTCGGGCAGTACCAGGTGCAGGCCGCCATCGCGGCGCTGCACGACGACGCCCCCACCGCGGAGGAGACCGACTGGCCGCAGATCCTCGAGTGGTACGACGAGCTGGCCGGCCTGACCGACAACCCGGTCGTGGCGCTGAACCGCGCCGTCGCCGTCGGGCAGGTCGACGGCCCGCGGGCAGGGCTCGCGGCCCTGGCCGAGATCGACCCGAGGCTGTCCCGGTGGGACGCCGTGGCGGCCCACCTGTACGAGCGCGCCGACGACCACGCCGCGGCGATCGACCACTACACGGCCGCAGCCGACCGGGCGGCGAGCTCGGCCGAGCGCACGCACCTCATCAAGCAGGCGGCGCGGCTGCGGGCGGCTCGCTGAGGCATGCCTCCAGGGCGGCGGCCCCCGCGAGCAGGGCCCGTCCGCGGTCGGTCAGGCGCCCGTGCCACTCGTGCAGGATCGCCTCCAGGGGTTCCAGCCCGCCGGCCGTGCGCACCTGGCCGATCAGCGGGGCGATCTGCTCCAGGAGGTACCCGCCGCGCCGGAGCTGGTGGGTCAGCCGGGCGTCCCGCTGCGCGGCCGCGTCGTAGACCCGGTAGCCGGTCTGCGGATCGCGCCGCGGGCGCACCAGGCCCGCACGTTCCCAGGTACGCAGGGTCGCGGGCCGAATCCGGAGCGCGGCGGCGAGCGGGCCGATGAAGGTGTCGCCGGGGCGCGGGGCGTCCGGTGCCGTCCTGGTGAGGGTGCCGCGTCCCCGGTCCGCGTTCGTGCTCGGCTGCCGCTTCGTCTTCCTCTCCGTCCCCGTCTTCGTCTCCGAGGGGTCGAGGTCCCGCAGGGCGTCCTCGACGGCGCGGAGCGTCCTGCGGTCGTCCAGGAGCTGGGCGTGGCTCTCGTCGATCAGGCGGAACGCCTCGCCGACCGCGCCGTCGTGCACGGCCCGCATGATCGCGGCCGCCGTCCGATGCCTGTGCCCGGGGACCAGGGCGAGGAAGGCGCGCAGGGCGCTCGCGTGCCGCGGCGTGTAGGCGCGGTACCCGGACGGCGTGCGGACGGCGGCCGGGAGGATGCCGGCGTCCTCGTAGTTGCGGACCGCCTGCGTGGACAGACCGTGCTCCCGTGCGAGGTCGACCGGCCGCAGCCGAACGGCACTTTGAGGGTTCTGCCGCATCCACCCACCTGTTCTGCGCGCTGTTCCGGGCTTTGTTGCGGACACTGCCTGGGTCCAGGTCTCAACCGAGACGTCAACGATACCGTTGAGGGAATGGTGAGAGACCTCCAGCACACCGTTCACCCCCTTGACGCCGCCGCCGTCCTGCGCCTGTTCCCGGGCCGGCCGCAGATCCTCGCCCTGGGCGAGCCGACCCACGGCGCGGGCGCCCTCCTGAGGCTGCGCAACGAGCTGTTCCGGCAGCTCGTCGAGCAGGAGGGTTACCGCACGATCGCCCTGGAGACCGACTGCCTCGCGGGGCAGGTCGTGGACGACTACATCGTCGCCGGCGAGGGCGATCTCGACGACGCTCAGCGCGACGACACCCAGCCCGACGAGATCGGGCCCGACGGCGCCGTGCTCGACGACATCATGGCGCGCGGGTTCAGCCACGAGTGGGGCTCCTTCCCCGCCAACCGCGAGCTGGTGCGCTGGATGCGCGCCTGGAACGAGCGTGCCCGCGCCGAGGGCCGCCCCGACGCCGACCGGCTCCGGTTCGCGGGCTTCGACGGGCCGCTGGAGATCCAGGCGGCCGCGAGCCCTCGGGCCGCGCTCACGGCCCTGTACGAGTACCTGTCCGCGCGCGTCGACGCCGAGCTGCTGCCCTGCACCGCGGACGTGCTCGACCGGATGATCGGCGCGGACGCCCGGTGGACCGAACCCGCCGCCATGATGGACCCGGCCCGGTCGGTGGGGCAGTCCGCCGAGGCCAGGGAGCTGCGCCTGCTCGCCGACGACCTGGCTGCGCTCCTCGACTCGCACGCCCCGCAGCTCATCGCCACCTCCGCGGTGCAGGAGTGGGACCGGGCGCGGCTGTACGGACGCACCGCGACCGGCCTGCTGCGCTACCACTTCTGGATGGCCGACCCCTCGCCCGCGCGCATGACGCGGCTGCTCGCGGTGCGCGACGCCATGATGGCGGACAACCTGCTGGCGCTCGCGGAGCGCGGCCCTGTGCTGGTCAACGCCCACAACAGTCACCTGCAGCGCGGTTTGAGCACGATGCGCATGTGGGACCACCCGCGGCTGGAGTGGTGGGGTGCGGGCGCCCTGGTGAGCGCCCGGCTCGGCGAGCGGTACGGGTTCCTGGCCTCGGCGGTCGGCACCATCCGGCACCACGGCGTGGACGACGCGCCGTCGGACAGCGTCGAGGGGGTTCTCTCCGCGCTCGGTGCTGACAGGAGCGTCGTCGACGCCCCGGCGCTGTCCGCGCTGCTCGAGGGCTCGGTGGCGCGGGTGTCACCCTGGTTCGGTTACGCGCCGCTGGACCCGGCCCAGCTTGCCGACCTGGACGGGGTCGTGTTTCTCCAGGACGTTCCTGAGGACTGATCCTGCGTCTGCGCGCCGGTGCGCGTGCCGGTCCGGTCGGATCGTCGGCCGAGGTGGCGTGGATCTGAGGCCGATCTCCCGCGGATTCGACGCTCACTATCTGCTCTGCGGAGGCCGAGTAGTGCCCTGCTGGGCGCTCCTGAGCACTGATACCTGGCCGTTTTTGCATCTTCTACGCACCCGCTTCAGGAAAGCGGGTGCGTAGTGTGTGGAGTGAAAGTAGGAGTAGGATTGCGCTACTACTCGTACTACTACGAGCAGAAGCAATGACTAGCGAAGCAATGACCGTCGAAACCGGGGACTGCGGAAACCGGGACGGTCGAGACGACGACGTGAGCGGGGAACGACGTGCGGGACAAGGAACGGGTCTTCCAGGCGGCGGACGCACTGGCGGCCGAGGGTGCGGCGCTGACCGTGACGAACGTCCGCGAGCGCGCCGGCTGCTCCAATGCGACGGCCACGAAGTACCTGCGGGAGTGGCGCGACGCGAGGACCGCCGAGGACGACGCGCGCAGCGCGCTCCCCGACGTGCCCGCCGCGGTGAGCGCGCTGGCGGAGCGCGGCCTGGAGGCCCTGTGGGGTGCGGCGGTCGAGGCGGCACGGGCGGAGCACGAGGCGGCAGCGGCGGCGTCGGAGGAGGCGCTGAGCGCCGTCGTCGGCGAGGCGGACGCCCTGGCGGCGCGCGTGGACGAGGCAGACGCCGAGCTCGCGCAGTTCCGCGCCCTGCTGGAGACCGCGCGCGAGCACGCGCGGTCGGTCCAGGACGAGCGGGACGCGGCCGAGGAGGCCCGGTCCGACGCAGCGACGTCCGCCGCCAGGCTGGTGGGTGAGCTCGACGCCGCGCGGCGGTCGCTGGAGGCCGTGCGCGACGAGCTCGCCGAGGCCCGGGCGGGGGCTGCGGCCGCCGAGCGCGCGCGGTCCGAGGCGGAGTCGGCGCGCGCGCAGGCGGAGGGTGCCGCCGTCGGCCTGCGGGAGTCCCTGACGGACGTGCGCGGCGCGCTCGAGGCCGCACGGGGCGACGTCGCGCAGGCGAACCGCGACCGGGCCGCCGCCGATGCGGCGCGAGCCGGCGCCGAGGCCTCCGTCGCCCGGCTGGAGGGTGAGCTGTCCGCGTCCCGGGACGCGCTGGAGGCCGCGCGCAGGCAGGCGACGGACGCCGACGAGGCGCGCGTGGCGGCGATCGCCGGCCAGGCCCAGGCCGAGGGCACCGCCGCGGGGCTGCGGGAGGCGCTGAGCGCGGCTGCTCAGCGGGTCGACCCGTCCGGGACCGAGCCCGCCCCCGCAGCGCAGGCGGGGTGAGGCAGGCGGGGTGAGACAAGGCGGGGTGAGGCACGGGCGAAAGAGCGCGTGAAAACCGCCCCTGAGCACGAAGAACACCCGCGCGCTGCGGCGAGTGTCAGTGTCCGGTGCTGAGATGGCGGCATGAGCCTTCGAGGATTTTCCACCATCAACTACTGGGCCGACGACGTCGCCGCGGCCTCCGCCTGGTACACCGAGGTGCTCGGCGTCGAGCCCTACTTCCAGCGTTCTGGACCGGACGGCACGCCCGCCTACGCCGAGTTCCGGATCGGGGACAACGAGGCCGAGCTCGGCCTCGTCAGCCGGGCCTACGCGCCCCCGGGGCTGCCCGACCAGCCCGGGGGCGCGCTCATGTACTGGCACGTCGACGACCTGCAGGGCACGGTGGCCCGTCTGCTCGACCTGGGCGCCACCGAGTACCAGCCCGTCACCGAGCGCGGGCACGACTTCGTCACCGCCGCGGTCGTGGACCCCTTCGGCAACGTGCTCGGCGTCATGTACAACCCGCACTACGTCGAGCAGTTCGGCGCGGCCGCCGGGGCGGAGTAGCCGCTCCGCACGCCACGTCCACCTGGTTCAACGGTTATCCACAGATTTCATCTGAGCCCAGCAGATCGAATATGTGTTCGATAGAATCGGAGGGTCAGCACAGCAACGGACCAGGGCGGGGGTGACACGAGATGGACCGCACGCCAGTGCCTCCACCTGAGTCCCGTCAGGCCTGCGGGCCGCGTGCCCTCGAAACCGTGCTGAGCGAGCTGGACGTGCTCGCCGACGAGCTGGTGGCCTCGGCGGGACCGGACGCGGTCGACGGCGTCGGCGAGTCCTCCAGCACGGGTGGTGTCGCGGTCCCCCGGCTCGTGGACGCCGCGCCAAGGCTGCGTGCGCTCAGCGCCCGTCTCGACACGGTCCGGCTGACATGGCTGCCCGTGATCGAGGCTCGGCATCCCTGGCAGGCCACGGGGGTGCGGACGTTCTCGGCCTGGCTCGCCAGGACGGAGAACGTCAGCACCACCACCGCCAACCGGGAGGCCCGCACCGGCCGGGTGCTGCGTGACCACCTGCCCACGACCCGCGCGGCGGCCCTCGCGGGTGATATCGGCGTCGACCACGTCCGCGCCCTGGTGGACGTCGCGCCCACCAGTGAGGCACGCAAGGCTGCACTGGCCGCGCCGATCGAACCGGAGGAACTGCCGGAGTTGCCTGTCAGGGCCTTGGAAACCCCGGCTGGCGGCGGGGACCGTGCGGACGACACCGGCGCAGACCTGGAGGACGACGTCGTCGACGGCGAGCCCCTGGCCGAGCCTGCCACCACGGACGGCGACCCGGAGACGGCGGGCGACAGCAGCCCGGCTCGCCCGGCGATCACCGGCGAGGGGTATCTGACGGGGCTGGCCGGTGCTTGCGACCCGGCGCGCTTCCGTCGGGTGCTGAAGCGGTTCGGCCAAGTCGCGGATCCCGACGCGGACGACCGCGGCTACCGGGAAGCGACCGAGCGGGAGCACCTGGAGGTCTCGCCGACGTTCGGGGGCTGGCACGTCAACGGCTTCCTCACCGACGAGCACGGACACCTGCTGTCGACGGCGCTCGGCGCGATGATGGGCGCCCCGGCCGCCGGCGACGACCGCACACCCACCCAGCGCCGGGCACAGGCGCTCGCCGACCTGGCGCGCGACGTCCTGGACAACGGCCGCGTCGGCTCGGGGGCCGCGGTGCGTCCGCACGTCCACGTCACCGTGTCCCTGACGGAGCTGCTCCGGAGCGGGCGGACGAACACCCACGCCGAACAGACCGGGGCGACCGGTGGTGGCCAGCGCGGTGCCGGCCCGAGCCGGATTCCTGACGCGGCCGGCTCACGGCACGGGTCCGGTGGCACCGGACCAGATCTCGACGGCGGTGCCGCCGGTAGCGGCGCGCTCCGTCCCGGGGACCTGACGGCGCTGACCGCCCAGCCTGCGACGTTCACGGGCGCGTCCACGACGGGGAGCGTCGTTCCGCGCGACCTCCTGCGCCGGCTTCTGTGCGACGCCGAGGTCACGCGGGTCGTGTTCGGTGCCGACGGCACCGCGATCGACGTCGGACGGGCCCAGCGCACGGTGACCGGGCAGATGCGCAAGGCCGTGATCGCCCGTGACCAGCACTGCGTCTACCCCGGCTGCGATCAGCCACCCAGCCGGTGCGAGGTGCACCATGCGCTGCGGCACTGGGCCGACGGCGGCGAGACGTCCGTCGCGAACTCCGCCCTCTTGTGCTGGCATCACCACACGCTGGTGGACACCACCGGAGTCACGATGTCGTGGGAGCCCGGTCCGACACCGGACCAACCAGGGCGGTGGAGCTTCACCAGCTGCCACGGTCGCCGGATCGGGCCGCCGTGGGCCCGGGACCGGGCTGCCTGATGTCTCCTGCGCGATATCTCCTGCGTGCTGCAGGCGGTCGTGAGAGTGCGCAGTCGTGACAGCGCGCAGTTGTGGAGGTGCGTAGTTGTGGAGGTGCGCAGCCGTGGGAGCGGCCGTCACGAGGCCCGGCCGTCTGCGCACCAGACTGACGTGACCGAGATACGGCGATCCAGGACACGCTCCTCGTCCCCCGCTAGGTTGCCGGGGTGACTTCCGCACCCGTGCCCGCCGTGCCCTCGACTTCGGTGCCTTCGAATGCAGCGCCCTCGCCTTCGGTGCCTCCGACCTCCGCGTCAGAGATCATCAGCGCTCTGCTCGACCTGACGGCCTGGACCGTCTTCGACGTCGACCCGGAGGGGCGGATCCTCGCGGGGAACGACGAGTCCGGCAGCATGCAGCTCGTCGAGATCGCGCCCGACGGCACCCGGACACAGCTCACGGCCCTGCCCTCGCGCTGCTCCGGCCGCTACGTGCCGGGTACGCGTCGTGTGGTGGTGCAGCACGACAACGGCGGCGACGAGCAGATGCAGCTCAGCCTCCTGGACATCGAACCCTCCGTGCCGCCAGCCAATCTGCCTGCTGGTCTGCCCGCAGATCTACCCACCGGCCGGGCCGCTCGCCTGCCCGCCACGCTCGCCGACCTGACTCCCCTGGTCCACGACCCCGCGTACAAGCACGACCTGGCCGACGTGTCCGCCGAGTCCGTGGTGTTCTTGACCAACCGACGCGACGGTGTCGACTTCGACGTCGTGGTGCACGACCTGGCGACCGGCTCCGAGACCACGCTGTACGACGGCGGCGGGTACCTCGTCGACGCCGTCGCCTCCCACGACCGGCGCTCCGTGGCGATCACGACGCTGAGCAGCAGACCGCGCTCCACGCAGGTCCTCGTCGCCGGAGGCGAGATCGCCGCGAGCTCAGCTACTGCAGGGACGACCGGGGGCTCCGGCACGACGAGCCAGACCCCGGAGCCGCACACCGGACCGGCACGTCCCGTCGCCGTCACCGCGGCCGACGAGCACGCGCACCACACCCACGTCGCCTGGGCGGCGGGTGACCACGCGCTGGTCATGACGTCGGACCACGAGCGGGAGTTCGCCGCCGTCGTGCGGGTGCGTTCCGGCGACGGCGTCCCCGCCTCCACCGGAGCCGACGGGACCGTCTGGGAGACCCTCGTCGCGGCCGACGACCACGACCTCGAGGTGGTCCTGTCGCCCGACGGCTCCGCAATGGTCGTGGGCCACCACCAGGACGGCGTCACCACCCTGGTCGTCCACGAGCACGACGGCACCCACCGCTGTGACGTCACGCTGCCCGACGTCGGCGTGCCCACCGTCATCTGGGCCCCGGACTCCTCTCGATTCGCCGTGCACCTGACCGCCTCCGGCGACCCAGGCTCGATCCACCTCGTCGACGCCGCCACCGGCGGTGTCTCCACCCTCGTCGACGGCCGCGCCCAGATTCCCGAGGGCCTGCCGATCTCGCTGCCCACGGTGCACCGCGTCCCCACCCCGGACGGCGAGCAGATCCCCTGCTTCGTGTACCGGCCGGCTGGCACTGAGCACGCTGGCACGGCCCGCACCGGCGACGAGAACGACCACGCCCAGTACTCCACCACCGGGAACGCCGCCGGCACCACCGTCGCCGGCGCCTCCGTGGTCCTCGTGCACGGCGGACCCGAAGGCGAGGCGAACCGCCTCTTCTCCCCCGTCATCCAGGCGCTCGCCGGCGCCGGGTTCACCGTGCTGGTCCCGAACGTCCGCGGCTCGGCCGGCTACGGCAAGCGCTGGGTCAGCCTCGACGACGTCGACAAGCGCCTGGACTCCGTCGCCGACCTCGCCGCGCTCCGCGCCTGGCTGCCCGAGCTCGGCCTCGACGCCGACCGCAGCGCCCTCTGGGGCGGCTCCTACGGCGGGTACATGGTGCTGGCCGGCACGACCATGCAGCCCGGCCTATGGGCCGCGGGCGTCGACATCGTCGGCATGTCGTCGCTCGTGACCTTCCTCGAGAACACCTCCGAGTACCGCCGCGCCGCCCGGGAACGCGAGTACGGCAGCCTCGAGCACGACCGCGACTTCCTCGTCACCGCCTCACCCATCACCTACCTCGACCAGCTCCGCGCACCGCTCTTCGTGATCCACGGCGCCAACGACCCGCGGGTGCCGCTCTCCGAGGCGGAGCAGATCGCGGCGGCGCTCGCGGACCGCGGCATCCGGCACGAGCTGCGGGTCTACCACGACGAGGGGCACGGCCTGGCCAAGCGGGCGAACCGGAAGGACGCCTACCCGGCCGCGATCGAGTTCCTCACGGAGATCCTCGGGCGGTGATCCTCGGGCCGTGAACCCGGGCAGTGCTCCGGCGGCGACGAGACGTCAGATGACGAGACGTCGGGCGGCAGGACGTCGGGCGGCAGGGTCGGCCGGCAGGGCGGACGGCTACCCTCGGGACGTGACCCGCGAGCAACGCCGCCTTCGCCTGTCCGTCGACGACCAGATCGAGCACCGGTACCTCGAGGTGCCGTTCGAGATACCTCCGGGGCGGGACATCGACGCCCTGGAGGTCACGCTCTCCTACGACCGCGACGCCGCCGTGATCGACCTCGGGTGCCGCGACCCGAAGCGCTGGCGCGGCTGGTCGGGCGGTGCCAGGTCCCGGTTCGCGATCGACGCGCGGCCGGGATCTGGCGGGACCGGCCCGGGCAGTCGCGGATCAGCCGTACCCGGCGACCGCGCCGACAGTGGCGGCCGCGCGACTCCCGGGTACGAGCTGGGTGAGCTCGTCCCGGGCCCCTGGGCCGTGGTGCTCGGCCTGCACAAGCTGTCCGCCGAGCCGGTAGACGTCACGGTCACGATCGCCACCGGTTCCGACGCCGGCCCCGTCGAGGGCGAGCCGTCCGCGCCGCCTCCGCCGTCGGGCGCCCCCGCCGGATCGGGCCCCGGAAGACGCGGCCGCACCCGCCTGGGGCGGGACCTGCCCGCGCCCGACGGCCTGACCTGGTACGCGGGCGACCTGCACGCGCACACCACGCACTCGGACGGGACGCTGAGCATCGCCCAGCTCGCGGCGGCCGCCGTCGGCCGAGGACTGGACTTCCTCGCCGTGACCGACCACAACACCGTCTCGCACCACGCACACCTGCCCGGGGTCGGCGCCGTGTACGACCTCTGCCTCCTGCCCGGGCAGGAGGTCACCACCCACGCGGGGCACGCCAATGCGTTCGGCGACATCGGCTGGGTGGACTTCCGCCGTCCGGCGGCGCAGTGGTTGTCCGACGTCGAGGGCCGTGGCGGTCTGCTGTCCGTGAACCACCCGCTCCAGGACGACTGCGGCTGGCAGTTCCCCGTACGCACCGGGTTCCTGGAGCTGTGGCACATCTCGTGGTTCCTCGACCTGACCGCGACGGGACCGTGGGCCTACCTGCGCGGCTTCGGCGGGGCACCCCGCAACCCCGTGTTCCTGGGCGGCAGCGACTTCCACACGCCCGACCAGGGCTTCCCGCCCGGCACGCCCACGACCTGGGTCGCCGCCGAGGACCGCACGCCCGACGCGATCCTCGACGCCGTCCGGCAGGGGCGTACCGCGATCAGCAGGTTCCCCGGGCCGGGCGAGCCGGTCCTGGTGCGCGTGGGCGACGACCTGGTCGCCGTCGACGCGGACGGCACCGTCCTGGTGGAGGGGGTGCCCGACGGCGGCACGGACCGCCGTCGCCGGGTGCGGGGCGACCGCGTGACATTCTCCGCGCCGCCCGAGCACGGCCCCTACCGCCTGGAGGCGGCCGACCGGACCCTGCTCGCGATCAGCGCGTGAGGGGCACGTCGCCCGCTCCGTCGTCGCCCGGGTCGTGTTCGCGCGTTCCGTGGCCGTTCGTTCCCTGGCCGTCCGTTACAGCGCGGTCGGTTACAGCGCCGTCCGTTACAGCGCGGTCGGATACAGCGCCGTCGGTTACAGCGCGGTCCGCTCCGTTGCGGTCCGCTCCGTCGCCGTCCGTCACAGCGCCGTCGGTTACATCGCCGCTCGGCCGGGCGCCCGCCACCTCCGGCGCCGCTGGCAGGCGGATGAACCGTGACACCGCCGTGCCGAGGACGAGCAGCGCGAACGGGTACACGGACAGGTACACGCGGAACGCCTGCCCCGGGTCGGGTCCGGGGTCCGCGCCCGACCGGTAGCCGAACCACAGCGCGAGCGACGCCAGCGCCGCGGCCGTGATCAGGCCGTTGAGCCGGCCCAGCGCGCCGAACGCGGCCAGGAACAGGCCGCTGCGGTGGGTGCCGTGGCGGGCGGCGTCGGCGTCGAGCACGCGGGCGATCACCAGGTCGTTCGTCGCCAGCACGCCCGAGTACCCGACGGCCACCGCGAGCCCGGCGAGGATCCCCGTGATCAGGTCCGTCGCGAAGTACAGCGGCACGAACCCGACGGCCGCGACCGGCAGCGCGAGCCGCCACGTCCAGGCCGCACCCCTGCGGCGCACGACGGCGGCCCACACGCTCAGCATCCCGATCGACACGGCGATCACGACGAGCTGCAGGATGCTGGCGTCCAGCGCCGAGCCGCCCAGCGAGTGCTCCACGTACAGCTGCAGCCCGCCCAGCACCAGCGCCATCGCCGCGCCGTAGCAGGCGTTGACCAGCCCGACCGTCCAGAAGTGCGACGTCGACAGGATCTGCCCCACCGACCGGAAGAACTGCGGCTTGGGCTCAGCGTCGAGCGCCGGGTCCTCCCGCACGCCGAACGCGGTCCACAGGATCACCGCGGCCGCGACCACGCCGAAGATCACCGCGAGCCGCCCGTACCCGACGGCGGAGCCCTCCGTGCCCAGCACGTTCCGCGCGAGCACCGGCGTCAGCGCCAGCGCGATCACCAGGGCGATGAGCTGGGCGCCCTGCCGCACAGCGTTCGCCGTCGCGCGACGCCGCTCGTCGGTGAACAGCTCCGGCAGCAGCGCGCCGTAGCTGGCGTTGATCAGGGAGTCGGCCATCTCGGTCGTGATCGCGAAGACCGCGAACCACACCGCCAGCCCCACCGCGGACTCCGCCACGGCGCCCGGCACGGAGAACAGCGCGATCGTCGTGGCCGTCAGCACCAGCGCGCCCACCACCAGGTACGGCCGGCGCCGTCCCCAGCGCGAGCGCGTCCGGTCGGACAGGTAGCCGAACACGGGGTTGTCGAGCGCGTCCAGCACCCCGTAGATCGCGTACACGGTCGCGTAGACGACGGCGTCCAGGCCGAGCAGCTCCACGTACACGTAGAGCATCGAGCCCTTGACCAGATTGATCGGCAGGGACGTGCCGAACATGCCGGCGCCGTAGCGCAGCGGCGACGTCCTGCCCGCGCCGGTGCCCGCTTCACTACCGGCCCCGCCGCCCACAGGGCCGCCTGCACCGCCGCCCGCACCACTGCCCGACGCCGGGTCCGGCCCGGCGGACCCCGACGGAACTCCTGCCTGCGGCGCTTCCACGGCGTCCTCGGCCTCCACGCGGGTGAGCCTACTCACCACCCGCTGACCAGGTCGATGCCTTCCCGCTCGATCTCCCGGATGAAAACCGGGTCGCCCAGCAGCCGCAGCTCCCACGTCCGCTTGCGCCACCACGTCGCCGACGCCTCCCGCAGCCGCGCGGTGTCGGGCGCCGGGTGCAGGAAGATCTCGCTCGTCCCCTCGGGCAGCCGTCCCAGCAGGCGCAGGTAGTGGTCCCGCAGCGACTCGTAGTCCCGGGCCTCCGCGTCGCCGCCGCGATGGGTGGCGATCACCTCGGGCAGGCGCACCCCCGCCGCGTCGGCGGCGACCACGGCGCTCGCGTGCCGCGCCCGGATGTCGGCCGTGGCCAGCACCGGGTCGCCGTCGCCGTACAGGTCCAGGCTGCGGGGCAGGCGGAACGCCAGCCCGTGCCGCGCGCAGAACCCGATCGCCTCGCCGAGGTAGGAACGGCCCTGGAGGCCGTACAGGGTGCCCTGGTGCGAGTCCAGCCGCCGGGGCGGCGGCGCGCCGACGGCGGCGGTGGCCCGCGTCAGCGCGTCGAACTGGGTCGCGATGCGGTCGACGACGTCGTCGAAGCCGCCCGCCGGACCCGGCGTCGGGAGCACGACGTGCACCCCGGGCGCGACGTCGGGCGCGGACCGGGCGACGAGCCCGACGGCGCGCACCGCCCCCGGGCTCTCGCTCTCGCTCTGGTTCTGACTCTGGCTCTGGCTTGCCGGTCTGTCCGCGCCGTCCCGGTGCGGCCCGTCGTCCCGTTCGCCCCCGGCCTCAGCCTCAGCCTCAGCCCAGTCTTCAACCCAGTCCTCAACCCCGTCGCCCGGTTCCGTGGTGATCACCCCTACCGCCGTCAGCGGCGAACCGGCCAGGAGGGCGGCGATCTCGCGGTCTGCGTCGGGCTCGGTCCCGGCGTCGTCGGCGGTGAGGACGAGGCTGCGCGTCATACGCCCAGTCTGGCCCAGCCGACCAGGAGTCGACCCCGTCCCAGGCGTCTGACCTGGAACGTTTCTCGGTCAAGGCAGCTCAGCTCAGCTCAGACAGCTCTGCTCAGCTCCGGTCGCCCTGCCCGGCTAAGACGACCCTGCTCAGCTCGGCCGGCCCTACCCGGATAACCGGCTCACGTCTCTCCGACGACGCTCGTGCCGAGCACCGCCCGCGCCTTGCCGAGCGCCACCTCGAGCTCCCAGGGCGTCGTGACGTGCGGGATGTCGGACGTCACGCAGGACGGCTTGCCCGTGTGCAGCGTCAGGCTGGTGCCCAGGCTGTCCGCCCGCCAGACACCGGGCCCCACCACCTCGAACTCGCCCGCGTCGTTGCGGTGCAGCACCACCACGTACTCGCGCCCCTTGCGCAGGATGGACGGCAGCTCGGCCCCCGGGGGCGACGACGCCGAACCGACCTGCGTGACGGCGAGCACGTCGTCCTGGCCGACCGCGCCGAGCAGCACCTTCCGCAGCTCCAGCTCGGTGCGGGTGTACGGCACCCGGTCCACGACGTCGACGCCGGAGCGGCCCGCCTGCACCAGCACGACGACGTCGGCGTCCGCGACGAGCTGCTCGACCGACCCGTACTCCTCGGGAGCCGTGAAGTTGGCGGCGCTCGCGCCCTGGCCGCAGCCGCTGAGCAGGCCGACGACGACGCCGCCCGCGACGACCCCGCTCAGGGCGAGGAAGCCGAACCTGGCCCGCGTGCACGTACGCATCAGCCGCTCCCGCCCCCTCGTCGTGTCCACGGAAATGCCGGTCTCATCGGATCCCCGGTCTCGTCGGATACGAGGTCGGCGCCCACTGATAGAGAGCGACAGGTCGCGGCGCCTGGTGCGGCTGCTTCATGTACTCGCTTGCAGTGCAACGAATGCTGCCCCGTGGCAACAACCCGGGACAAGACCCCACCAGGGCGAACCCACGTCGCCGGGCCCCTTTTTTGCCGCCATCTGGAAACTCGGCAAAGAACCGCCGAGACGGAGGGAAAGCAGACGGAAAACGGCCGGGTGGCACCGCAGTCTCGCGG
>NZ_JBHWZO010000098.1:0-20960 GCF_042728455.1 Promicromonospora sp. NPDC060204 | reverse complement strand
CGCTCAGGTCACCCGGGTGACCTGAGCGTCTGACACGTCAGCGGGTCACGGGACCGTGTAGCCCGCCGTGCGGAACATCTCGTACCACTCGGCACGCGTCAGCGGCACCTCCGAGCCGAGGGCGGCGCCCGCCACCCGCTCCGGGTTGGTCGTGCCGAGCACGACCTGCATCTGCGCCGGGTGGCGCGTGATCCAGGCGGTGGCGATCGCGATCGCCGGCACGTCGTACTTCTTGGCGAGCCGGTCGATCACGGCGTTCAGCTCGGGGTAGTCCGGCGAGCCGAGGAACACGCCGTTGAAGAACCCCGCCTGGAACGGCGACCAGGCCTGCACGGTGATGTCGTGCAGGCGGCAGTAGTCCAGGGTGCCGGAGTCGCGGCTGATCGACTGGTCCAGCCCCTGCATGTTCGCGGCCACGCCCTGCGCCACGAGCGGCGCGTGCGTCACCGAGAGCTGGAGCTGGTTGGCCACGAGCGGCTGCGTCACCGACTTGCGCAGCAGCTCGATCTGGCCCGGCGTGTGGTTCGAGACGCCGAACGCGCGCACCTTGCCCGACGTCGACAGGTCGTCGAACGCCCGCGCCACCTCGTCGGGCTCCACGAGCGCGTCGGGGCGGTGCAGCAGCAGGATGTCGATGTAGTCGGTGCCGAGCGCCTCCAGGGAGCCCTCGACCGACTCGACGAGGTGCTCGTACGAGTAGTCGAAGTACGGCCCCTCGCGCACGATGCCGGCCTTGGTCTGCAGCACGATCTGCTCGCGCTCGGCCGACGTGAGCTGCATGGCCTCGGCGAACCGGGTCTCGCAGCCGTGCAGGGCCGAGCCGTAGACGTCGGCGTGGTCGAAGAACGAGATGCCGGCGTCCCGGGCCGTCTTGACCAGGGTGCGCACCTCCTCGTCCGTCTTCTCCTGGATGCGCATGAGGCCCAGGACGACGTTCGGGACGGTGAGGTCCGTGCCGGGCAGGGTGAAGGTCTTCACGGGTTTCTCTCCTGTGGTGAGTGCTGGGGGTGGCTCGGGCCGGCTCGGCTCAGGCCGCCGACAGGCGGGCGACCTCGTCGGCGGTGAGCGTCAGCTCGGGCGCCTGGGCCGAGTCGCGGATGCTCTCCGGGCGCGACGCCCCGGGGATCGGCACGACGACGGGCGCCAGCGCGAGCTCCCAGGCCAGCGTCACGCGGAACGGGGAGACCCCGTGCGCGTCCGCGACCTCCTGGAACGCGGAGTACTCGGCGCCCAGCTCGCCCGACCGGGCCAGCGAGATGCCGCCGAGCGGGCTCCACGGCAGGAACGCGATGCCCAGCTCGGCGCACAGCTCCAGCTCGGGCAGCGAGGACCGGAACCGCGGCGAGAACTGGTTCTGCACGGACACCAGGCGGCCGCCGAGGATGTCGTTGGCCTCGCGGATCTGGTCGGGGTTCGCGTTCGAGATGCCCGCCAGCTCGATGACGCCCTCGTCGAGCAGGTCGCGGATGGCGCCCACCGAGTCGCCGTAGGGCACGTTCGGGTCCGGCCGGTGGAACTGGTACAGGCCGATGGCGTCGACACCGAGGCGCTTGGCCGAGGCCTTGGCGGCCTCCTTGAGGTACTCGGGGCGACCGTCCTTGGTCCACGAACCGTCGCCGGGTCGCAGGTGCCCGCCCTTGGTGGCAACCAGCACGCCGGAGGTGTCGCCGCCGTAGGACCGGAGGGCCTCGGCGATGAGCTCCTCGTTGTGCCCCACCTCGTCGGCGAACTGGTGGTAGGCGTCGGCGGTGTCGATCAGGGTGACGCCGGCGTCGAGGGCGGCGTGGATCGTGGCGATGGAGCGCTCGCGGTCGGGCCGTCCCTCGATGGACATCGGCATGCCGCCGAGGCCGATCGCGGAGACGGAACGGCCGCCGATGGAACGGAGCTGCATGGTTTCTCCTCGTGTCGCAACGGGTTCGGACCAGAGACTAGGAAGGGATAACCTAGAAGTCCAACAACTCCTCATCATCATTCCCAGAACTGGTGTTTCTTAATGGAACTGCGTCAGATGGAATACCTCGTGGCTGTCGCGGACGAGCGCCAGTTCACCCGGGCCGCCGAGCTCACCGGCGTCTCGCAGTCCGGGCTCTCCGCCGCCATCCGTAACCTCGAGGTCGAGCTGGGCACCCGGCTGTTCAGCCGGACCACCCGGCGGGTCGAGCCCACCGAGGCGGGCCTCGCCCTCCTGCCGTTCGCCCGCTCCATGCTCTCCTCTGCGACGGAAGCTCGCGATGCGGTGGTCAAGGTCTCGCGCGAGCTCGCGGGCACGCTGCGGGTCGGCTCGGAGCAGTGCCTCGGCGTCGTCGACGTGGCTACGCTGCTGGAACGCTTCCACCGGCGCTACCCGCGGGTGGAGATCGCCTTCCAGCAGGCGGGCTCGCACGAGCTGCTGGCGGGGGTGCGCGACGGCGAGCTCGACGCCGCGTTCGTGGCCACCGCCGACCACGTGGGCGTGCTGCCCCGGACCGTCCTGGGTCAGGAGCCGGTCGTGTTCCTCTGCCCGCAGGACCACCCGCTCGCGTCCCGCGCGACCGTGGACCGCGCCGACCTGGGCGGCGAGAGCTTCATCGACTTCCACCCGTCCTGGGCGGTGCGCCAGATGAACGACGACGCGTTCGCCGCCCGGGGCGTCCGGCGCCGGGTGCGGTTCACCGTCAACGACGTGCACACGCTGCTCGACCTGGTCGACCGCGGCCTCGGCGTCGCGCTCGTGCCGCGGCACGTCGCGGCCAAGCCGCAGGCGGCCCGCCTGGTCGCGCTCCCGGTCGCGGCGGACGGCGCGGCGGACTGGATCGTCTCGATGGTCACGAACCCGACCGACCGCATAGACAGCCCGGCCCCGCACCTGACTGAGCTCCTCACCGACACCACCCTCTCCTGACCGTTGAGTGCTGGCTATCTGCGCTCTCGAAACGGTTCGAGGCCGCAAATAGCCAGCACTCAGCGGAGGGGTTAGCAGGTGGTGGTGAGGGTGAGCCAGTCGGCTCGGTCGTTGTAGCCGCCGTCGGACGCGTCGCCCACTTCGAGGGTCAGGTCGCGGACGCCCGTCACGTCCACGTCGAACGCGATCGCCTCGCCCCGCTCCACCAGGCCGCTGCTCCAGAGGGTCTTTCCGTCGCCGACGACGTCGAACGTCGCCGTGCCGCCCTCCGGCCCGACCGTGCCGACGACGTCGTCGATGCCGACGCTCCCGGTCAGCGCGGTGCACGCGCCGCCGAGGTAGTACCGCACGTGCGACGGGGTGGCGACGCCGATCCCGGTCTCGTGCACGACGCCGGCCACCGTGAGCGGGCTGCCGCCGCCCACGCTCTGGTCGACCGTGGGCTCCATCCAGCCGCTGCTCGCGCTCACCCACGGGTGCCGCGAGAGCACGACGTCGCTGCCGGACGGCGCCGCGGGCGCGACCGTCACGCGGGACGGCGGCGTGGTGACCCGCCCGGAGCCGGACGAGACGGACGCGGCGACGTCGTAGCCGCCGGTCCCCGTCCCGGCCGGGACCGACACCGCGAACGCGACCGTGGCCGAGCCGCCCGGCCGCACCACCCGCGGGGCGGCGCCCAGCGCGCGGGCCGTCCAGCCCTCGGGAACCGTCAGCGAGACGCGCGGGTCGCGCACGGGCGCGCTGCCGTCGTTGTGCAGCGTCACCTCGGTGGCCAGCTGGTCGCCGGCCGCGGCCAGCAGATCGGTGGTGGGCGCCACGGCGTCGGCCCCGACGGACGTGAAGGCGGGCGGCGCGGCGACCAGGCGCGGGGCGCCGCCCGGCCGGGACGGCGTGACCCTCAGCAGCGCGGCGCCGTGCGCCGGGACCGCCGCCCGGACGGTGCCCGACGACTGCGTGCGGGCGTCCGTCCAGGTGTCCAGCACGGCGAACGACCGGCCGCGCAGGCCCAGGTCACGGGCGGTCGTGGCCACCTCGGCAGGCCGGTCTCCGCGGTTCAGCAGCGCGACGGCGACCGAGCCGTCGGCGAGCGGCTTGGCCCACGTCTCCGTGGTGCCGGCCGCGCCGACCCGGGTGCCCTGGACGCCGAGCCGGTCCTGGTCGATCGCCAGCACGTCCTCGTCCAGCAGGATGTCCATCGACTCCTGGCTGAGCGTGCGCGGGTCGCTGGAGATGATCAGCGGCGCCGCCGCGACGGTCCACAGCGACATCTGGGTGCGGAACTCCTCGGTGGTCATGCCGAGCTCCGGGCCCAGGTAGTCGGGGTCGCTGAACCGTCCCGGCCCGGCGACCTCCGGGTGCCGGGCGTTGGCATCGAAGTTGCGCAGTACGTCCTTGAACTGGATCTGCCCCACGAACCCGACGTCGGTGTAGGTGCGCCAGGACTCCGCGATGTCGGGGGCGTAGGTCCACGACCAGGTGGACTGCTGCTCCTCGGGATAGTCGCCCCAGTCCGGCGAGGTCACCGGGTTGCACAGGTTGAAGATCATGGGGCGGCCGGAGCTGTTGTTCCGCAGCGCCGCCGAGAACGCGGTGAACGCCTCCTGCGGGTCCAGGTCGGCGGTGATGCCGCACAGGAAGTCGACCTTGACGGCGTCGTACCCCCACTCCGCGAAGGTGTCGGCGTCGGTCTGGTAGTGGCCGCCGCTGCCCAGGCCGCACGTGCCGGGGATGTACGGGCCGGCGTCGGTGTAGATGCCGGCGCGCAGGCCGCGGTCGTGGATCTCGTCGGCCAGCGCCGCCATGCCGTCGGGGAACCGCGCGGGGTCGCCCTGCAGGCGGCCGTCCGCGCCGCGCGGCACGTCGGCCTGCCAGCCGCCGTCGAGCCACACGATGTCGTAGCCGGCGTCCGCGAGCCCGGACGAGACCAGGAAGTCGGCCACGTCCAGCACCTCGTCGGCGCTGAAGTCGCCGCCGAGGCCGTAGTAGGTGTTCCAGCCCTGGTAGGGCGTGGGGCTGGGGCTGTCGGAAGCAGGGGTGGCGGCGGGGCCGGCGGGAGCGGGGCCGACGGCGGGCGCGGCCGGTGCCGCCGTGGCTCCCGCCGCCAGGCCGGTCGCGGCCAGGGCTGTCGTGAGCAGGGCGGCACTCGTCCTCGCCGCCCAGGTTCGTACGGTGAACATCCAGGGTCTCCTGACATCGTCGTCGGCTCGGCCCAGCGGCCGAGGGGAGGGAACCCGCCCAGCAAACCCCGCGCCCCGGCCCCGACGGAATGCAGAGGACGACGCACCCGCCTGGACGATCCGACGCGGGAGCGTCCGCCCGCACGAGACGTCAGCGGTCGTGCAGCCCCCGGCGGAAGTCCGTCGGGCTGCACGAGTGCACGCTGCGGAACTGCCGGGAGAAGTAGAACGGGTCCGGGTAGCCCACCGAGCGCGCGATGTCGGCGACGGGCAGCTCCGTGGTGATGAGCAGCTCGCACGCCCGCGCCATCCGCAGCCGCTTGACGTACTCGACCACGCCGCCGCCGGTCGCCGCCCGGAAGCGCGCCGAGAAGTGCGACGTGCTCAGCCCGAACCGGCGGGCGAGCGCCGCGACCTCGACGACGGCGTCCAGGTGCGTGCGCAGGTACTCCTGGGCGGCCCGGACCGGTTCGCCGCGCACCGGGCTGCCCGCGGCGGCGTCGGCCCCGATCTGCGCGAGCACCGACCACGCGGCGCCCGCGCAGCGCAGCAGGCTGGGGTAGGTCTCGTCGGTCTCCAGGGCGTCGACGACGCGTTCGAGGTCGGCGACGACGCGCACCAGGTCGTGCACCTCGACGACGGCGACGTCGTCCGGCCCGGCGTGCCCGGCCAGGTGCCGCTCGAACTCGGCGGCGTCCTCGCCCCGGACGTGCATCCACCAGATCGTCCATGGGTCGTCGTCGTCCGCCCAGTACTCGTGGGGCACGCCCGCGGGGATCACCAGCGCCTGAGCAGCGCCGATACGGTGCAGGCCGCCCGGGGTGCGGCACCAGCCCCGCCCGGCGGACGACACGATGACGATGGTCCCGACGGCGCCCTGCCGGCGCACCCGCCCGTGGTTCGTGGCGTGCGGAAAATAGCCCGCGTCCGTGACCAGCAGGCGTGAGGTGGGGCCCGCCTTCGACGTCGCGCGGACCACGGTCGTCGGCAGCACGCGCAGGCGCTGCCCGGGGAAGCCGTCACGGATTCTCACCCCTGGAGGGTAGCGCCGTCCGCCCGTCCGCGTCAGCGGGGCGCCCCGCGACCCAGAATCGTCGGATCGTCCAGGCAGTTAAGTCGATACGTCGCTTCCCGCGGTACCCGGGAGGTTCGTAGCGTCGGACCCATGCTCGATGTGGAGTCCGTGCTCGACCTTCCCGCCCGGCCCGACGACCTGGCCGGCCGGGCCGCGGCCGCCTGGGAGGCGCCGCTCACCCTGACCACCTACGAACCCCTGCCGCCCGACCGGTTCCCGGCGTACCTGGACCGGCGCGTCTACCAGGGGTCGTCCGGCCGCGTGTACCCCCTGCCGTTCCACCACCAGATCGCCGACGAGCCCCACCCGCGCGACTGGCAGGCGGTGCACCTGGAGAACGAGTGGCTGCGCGTGGTCGTGCTGCCGGAGCTGGGCGGGCGCATCCACGTGGCCCGTGAGCGGGGCAGCGGCCGGGACTTCTTCTGGACCAACCCGGTGATCAAGCCGGCGCTGGTGGGCCTGGCGGGGCCGTGGGTCGCGGGCGGCGTGGAGCTCAACTGGCCGCAGCACCACCGCCCGGCCACCTACCTGCCGGTGGACGTCGAGATCGAGGAGGAGCCGGACGGCGCCGTCGTGGTCTGGTGCTCCGACCACGACCCGTTCACCCGGATGAAGGGCATGCACGGCGTGCGGCTGCGCCCCGACAGCGCGGTGCTGGAGCTGACGGTGCGGCTCTACAACCGCAGCGAGCTGCCGCAGTCGTTCCTGTGGTGGGCCAACGTGGCGGCCAAGGTCGACGACGACTACCAGTCCTTCTTCCCGCACGACGTGACCTACGTGGCCGACCACGCGCGGCGCGCGATCACCGCGTTCCCGCACGCCGACCGCCCCTACTACGGCGTCGACTACCCGGCGCTCGCGGACCGGGGCGGCGACCGCCTCGACTGGTACCGCAACATCCCGGTGCCCACGTCGTACATGTGCCTGGCCAGCGACGAGGAGTTCTTCGGCGGCTACGACCACGCCGCGGGCCTCGGCTTCGTGCACGTCGCCGACCGCGCGCTCTCGCCCGGCAAGAAGCAGTGGACCTGGGGCAACGCCCCGTTCGGTCACGCCTGGGACGCCAACCTGGCCGACGACGGCTCCCACTACGTCGAGCTCATGGCCGGCGTGTTCACCGACAACCAGCCCGACTTCGCCTTCCTGGCCCCGGGCGAGACCAAGGTCTTCTCCCAGTACTGGTACCCGTTCCGCGACGTGGGCCCGGTGGACCGGGCCACGCTCGACGCCGCGGTCCGGCTGGAGCGGACGGAACCGGGCGGGGCCGACGGCGCGGGGCCGACGACGGCGCGCGTCGGCGTCGTCGTCCCGCGCCCCCTGGACGATCTGACGGTCACGCTCTCGGCCGACGGCGCGGTGCTGACCACCGACGTCGTCGACGCGGACCCGACCCGCCCGGCCCTGCTGACGCACGAGGTCCCCGCCGGCACGGGCCCCCTCACGGTCACCGTGACCCACGGGGACCGGACCCTGGTCACGTGGACCGAGACCCCGGCCGGCACTTCCCGGGACGAGGCCGAGCCCGGCCCCGCCGAGGAGCCGCCCGCGCCCGACGAGGTCGGCACCGTCGAGGAGCTGGCGCTGATCGCGGCGCACCTCGACCTGTACCGGCACGCCACGCGCTCGCCCGAGCCGTACTGGCGCGCGGCCCTCGACCGGGACCCGGGGCACGTGGACAGCCTGGTGGGCCTGGCCCGGCGCGCCTACGTGGCGGGCGACGAGGAGGCGGCGCGCGACCACCTGGAGCGCGCCGTCGCCCGGCTGACCCGCCTGCACCGCAGCCCCCGCGACACCACGGCGGTCTACCTGCTCGGCCTGGTCCGCGAGGAGCTCGGCGACGACTCGGGCGCCTACGACGCCTACGCGCAGGCCGCCTGGTCGCGGGCCTGGCGGGCCCCCGCGGGCTACCGCATGGCACGGCTCGACGCGCGCGCCGGACGGTACGAGGCCGCCCTGGCCCGGCTGGCCGACGTGCGTCGCACCGAGCCCGACCACCTCCAGGCGCTCGCCCTGACCGTGGTGTGCCACGGGCGGCTGCGCCGGCACGCCGACGCCGCGGCCGTGCTGACGACCGCCCGGGCTCTCGACCCCCTCGACGCCTGGCTGCGGCACCTGGACGGGCAGCCCGCCAGCAGCGACGCCCAGACCCTGCTCGACGTCGCGATCGAGCTCGCCGGGGTGGGGGAGCACGACGCCGCGCTCGCCTGCCTGGCGGAGGCCGAGGCCCGCGAGGACCACCGGCCCGCCGGGCAGACCGCCGTCCGGCCGCTGCTCGCCTACCACCGCGCGCACGTGCTGCGGCTCGCCGGCCGACCCGACGAGGCCGCCACCGAGCGGGCCCGGGCCCGCGGCCTGGACGCCACGTGGTGCTTCCCGGGGCGCCTCGCGGACGCCGCGGTGCTGCGCGAGGCGGCCGGCGCCGACCCGGCGGATGCCCGCGCGCGGTCGCTCCTGGGGCACTGGACCTACGCCGCCGGACGCCGCGCGGACGCCCTGGCGCTGTGGCGGGCGGCCGTCGCCCTCGACCCGTCCGACGCCGTGGCCTGGCGGAACATCGGCCTGGCCGCCGTCAACCACGAGCGCGACCTGGCTGCCGCCCAGGAGGCTTACGCCGGCGCGCTCGCGGCCGCTCCGGACGACGCCCGGCTGCGCTACGAGCGCGACCAGCTCGCGGCGCTGACGGGCGAGACCCCGGCGGCCCGGCTCACCGCGCTGCTCGGGGACCATGCACCTGCTGCCAGTCCGGGAGCGGTTGTGGCAGCAACTGCATGGTCTGCGAGCGGGCCGGACGCACCGTCCGCCCTCGACCGCGACGATCTCGCCGTCGAGGCCCTGCACCTGCTGATCACGGAGGGTCGGGCCGCCGAGGCCCTGACGATCCTCGGCGGACGCCGGCTGCACCCGTGGGAGGGCGGCGAGGGTCAGGCCCTGCTCGCCTGGGACCGCGCGCAGACCCACCGCGCGCTGGACGCGCTCGCGGAGGGAAGGGCCGCGGACGCCGTCGGGCACGTGCGGGCGGCCCTTGCCCCGCCGCCCACCCTGGGCGAGGCGCGGCACCCGCTGGCCAGCACGGCGAACCTGCACCTGCTGCTCGGCGACGCGCTCGCGGCGGCCGCCGGCACGGGGGCGGCGTCCGGCTCGGAAGAGGCAGACGACGCCTGGCGCACCGCCGCCGCCCAGCGCGGCGACTTCGTCGAGATGAGCACGCAGGAGCACGGCGAGCAGACCTTCTGGACGGTCCTCGCGCTGCGCCGCACCGGCGACACCGCTGCCGCCGACGAGCTGACGGCGGCGCTGCGCGCCTACCGCGACACGTACGCCGTCGAGGTGCCGCGCGTGGACTACTTCGCCACCTCGCTGCCCGACCTCCTGCTGTTCGAGGAGGACCCGCTGCGGGCGCGCGACCGGCGCGTGCTCGTGCTGGACGCGCAGCTCGCGCTGCTGTCCGGCGACACCGCGACGGCCGGTGCCCTGCTGCAGCGCCCGGAGCTGGTGGCGTCCCGGCACGCGGCCGACCTGCGCCACGCCGTCGCGCGCCGCGGCGACACGCTGCTGCACCAGTCCGCCGACCCGAAGGAGTACTCGGCATGACCACCCTGCTCACGACCCCGGACCGCCCGCGCGTGGTGACCCTGTGGGACTTCACCTGGTACACGCGCACCGGTCCGGGCGAGCCGTTCGAGGACCTCGACCGTGCGTTCGCGGAGGCCCGGGAGCGCGGCTACGACACCATCCGGATCTGCGCCATGCCGTTCCTGCTGTTCCGGTCGGGCCTGGACACCTCCGCGCTGGAGCTCGGCCCGCTCGGCGGCGAGTTCGGGCAGCGCACCCGCTGGTACGACGTGCGGCGCGAGACGACGATCGACGCCCGCGCCCACCTGCTGGAGCTGTTCCGGGCGGCGGACCGGCACGACGTCGGCGTCATCGCGTCGTCCTGGGAGTACCAGCAGTCGCCGTCGTTCGCGGGGACGCCGGACTGGTACGAGGCGCTGCACGCGGTCGATCCCGAGGAGCGGGCCGAGGTGCTCGCCGACGCCCACGCCGACCTGGTGGACCTGCTGGAGGCGGAGGGCCTGGCACACCGCCTGCTGCTCACCGAGCTTCACAACGAGGTGCAGATCGGCTACCTCGCCGACGGGCTGGGCGTGGGCCGCGGGGACGACGCCGTCCGCGCGCTGACACCCCGGCTGGAGCGCGGCATCGCGCGGTTCCGCGAGCGGCACCCGGGCCGGCCGGTCACCGTGAACTACGCGGGCGTGCCGGTCGGCGCGCTGAGTGCCCTGCCCGCCGACCTCGACGCCCTGGTGGTGCACCCGTACGTGTACGGCGTGCTCCAGGAGCTCGTCGACACGTTCGGGCTGCGCGGCCCGGTCGAGGACTTCGACGAGGACAAGGCGAGCGAGCTGCTGCGCCCCGACGCGCCGGGCCTGGCCGCCTGGACGGTGCCGCCGGGCCAGGAGTGGCGCACGCGGGCCACGATCATGTCCCTGCCCGAGCTGTACGTGCACGACTGGTGCGACCCGCAGGCGTGGGACCGCTGGCTCTACGACCGGTGGGGCACGCACCGCCTGGCGATGCTGCAGAAGCTGACCCTGTGGCTGGAGGTGGCGGCCGACGTCGCCGCGGCCCGCGGCATCCCGCTGATCCTCGGCGAGGGCTACGTGGGCTACACCCCGCTGCACGCCCGGTTCGAGGAGGACCCGGTCGGGGCGGAGATCTGCCGGCACGCGCTGCGCGAGGCCCGGCGGCTCGGCGCCTGGGGCGCCGTCGTCTGCTCCAATGCCGCACCCCAGCACCCGATGTGGTCCGATGTCGGGCTGCAGCGGGAGTGTGCGGCGATCCTTTCGGGCGCGGACCTACCCGCGCCCGTGATCTGAGCGGTACCAGGTGCGCCAACGAGGGCGCACGGAGGAGGAACAAGGATGTCCAAGCTGACGATCACGCGCCGCGAGCTGCTCGCGGGCGGTATGACGCTGGGTGCGGCGAGCCTGCTCGCCGCGTGCGTGGGGACGACGTCGGGCGGCGGCGGGGGCGGCGGTGCGACCACCGGCGCGATCACGCTGCAGAACTCGATCCAGGACGCCGACCCCAAGGCCGCCCTGGAGGCCCTGGTCAAGGCCTTCCCCGACGGTGAGGTCACGCTGAACTCGGTGGCCACCGAGCAGTTCCGCGCGCAGCTCACCAACTACCTGCGCTCCGGCGACTCGCCCGAGGTGCTGAGCTGGTACGCCGGGTCCGTGGCCCGGTCCTACGCCGAGGAGGGGCTGCTCCTGGACGTGTCGTCGCTGTGGCAGGGCGACGGCCCGTGCGCCGGCTACTCCGACGCGCTGCGCAGCCTGTCCAGCGACGCCTCGGGCAAGCAGATCTTCGTGCCCACGAGCTACTACTGGTGGGGCGTCTTCTACAAGAAGTCGGCGTTCGAGAAGTGGGGCGTCGAGGCTCCGACGTCGTGGGACGAGTTCCACGCGCTGTGCGAGAACCTCAGCGGTCAGGGCATCGTGCCGCTGACCAACGGCCTGTCGTCGACGCCGTGGATGGCGTCGGGCTGGTTCGACTACCTCAACCTGCGGGTCAACGGCGCGCAGTACCACCGCGAGCTGCTGGCGGGCGAGCACGCCTTCAACGACCCCGAGGTCGTGGCCGTCATGGAGGAGTACAAGCGGCTCATCCCGTACTTCGACAAGAACGCGGCGTCCTACACCGCCCAGGACGCCGCGACCCCCGTGGCCCAGGACAAGTCGGCGATGTACCTCAGCGGCACGTTCGTCACCACGTACTTCCCCGAGGACCAGCGCGACGACATCGACTTCTTCTCCGTGCCGGTCATCAACGACTCCGTGCCGACGGCGGAGGAGGCGCCGACCGACGGGTTCTTCGCGTCCGCCAACAGCGACAACCACGAGGGCGCCCTCGACCTGCTGTCCTACCTCGCCTCGACGAAGTCGCAGCAGCAGTACATCGAGCAGTCGAAGTCGGCGAACCTGCCGACCTCGCCCGACGTCGACACGTCCTCGTTCAGCCCGCTGGTGCAGAAGGGCATCGAGCTGCTGAACAACACGCAGGAGATCACGCAGTTCTTCAACCGCGACTCCTCCGACGCCCTCCAGGCCACCGCCGACACCGCCCTGACCAAGTTCCTCGCCGACCCGGGCTCCATGAAGAAGACCCTCGACGAGTGGCAGAAGGCGGCCGAGGGGGTCTTCGCGTCGTGAGCGCGCAGCCGTCCACCACGACGACCCGCCGCCCCAACCGGTTCGCGCGCGTCCCGCTGCTCGTGTGGGTCTTCCTGCTGGTCCCGTTCGTGGTCGAGCTGTTCTGGGTGTTCTGGCCGGCCGCCAACTCGTTCTCGCTCGCCCTGACCCGCTGGGACGGGATCGGCCTGGCCGAGCCCGTGGGCCTGCAGAACTTCCGCGACCTGGCCGCCGACCCGATCTTCCTGACCGCCCTGCGCAACAACGTGATCTGGGTGCTCGGGTTCGGCGGGCTGTCCGTGGTGGGCGGCCTGGTCCTCGCGGTCACCCTGAACAAGCCCGGCCCCCTGGTCGGGCTGTACCGCAGCGCCATCTACCTGCCGATGGTCGTCTCGCTCGCCGTCAGCGGCCTCTTCTGGCGCGTCATGTACGCGCCGGAAGGGCCCATCAACGGCACCCTCGGCCTGCTCGGTCTCGAGTCCCTGGAGCGCCAGTGGCTCGCCGACCCGGCCGTCGCGCTCTGGGCCGTGCTCATCGCCGCCGTCTGGCGCCAGGTCGGCTACATCATGGTGCTCTACCTGGCCGGCCTCAAGGGCACCGACGGCACGCTGGAGGAGGCCGCCGCCGTCGACGGCGCCAACGCGTGGCAGAGGTTCTGGCGGATCGTCATGCCGCAGCTGCGCGGCGTGAACACCGTGGTCTTCGCCGTGACCGTCATCGACTCGCTGCGCACCTTCGACATCGTCTGGGCGATGACTCGCGGCGGCCCCTACAACGAGACCCAGCTGCTGAGCACCTACATGTTCCAGCAGGCCTTCACCACGGGGAACCTCGGCTACGCCTCGGCCATCGCCGTGGTCATCTTCGCCCTCGCGATCGGCTTCATCATCACCTACCTCGCCCGCCAGGCCCGGACGGAGGACTGACATGTCAGCACTCGCCCCACCCGCCGCGACCGGCGCCCCGACGGCGGCCCGCGCCCGGCCCGCCGCCCGGCGTCGCCGGCCGCGCCCCGCCCGCTCGCCGTGGCTGCACGTCGCGATGATCCCGGTCACGCTGCTGTGGCTGAGCCCCATCGTGTTCGTGCTGTTCGTCGCGGTGCGCTCCTACGACGACATCGCCGGCCGCGGCCTCGGCGCCCTCCCGGCGTCGTTCAGCCTGGACGGCTTCGCCACCGCCCTGACCGAGGGCGGCGTGCTCCGCTCCCTCGGCAACAGCGCCCTGGTCACCGGGTGCGCCGTGGTCCTCTCCCTGGCGCTGTCGTCCTTCGCCGCGTACGCCCTGAGCCGGTTCGACATCCCCGGACGCCGCACCATCCTGCTCACCATGCTCGCCGGCAACCTCCTGCCGCCGCAGATCCTGCTCGTGCCGGTCGCGTCCATCACCGACGCCGTCGGCATCGCCGACACCCTCACCGCGCTCGTCATCGTGCAGGTCGGGTTCGGCATCGGCTTCTACACGTTCGTGCTGCACGGGTTCATGCGCGGCCTGCCGAACGAGGTCTTCGAGGCCGCGCGGCTCGACGGCGCCGGCCCCGGCGGCATCTTCTGGCGCATCGTGCTGCCCCTGTCGCGGCCGTCGCTGGCGGCGCTCGCGGCCCTGGCCACCACCTGGATCTTCAACGACCTGATCTGGGCGATGACGGTGCTGCGCAGCGAGGCCAAGTTCCCGATCACCGCCGCCCTGCTCAACCTGCAGGGCGGGTTCGCGAGCGCGTGGAACGTGGTCGCGGCAGGCTCGTTGATAGCGGCCGTGCCGACGGCGATCGTGTTCTTCCTCTTCCAGAAGCAGTTCGTGTCCGGACTTCTCGTAGGAGCCAACAAGTGACCTGGATTCTTCCGACCCGGTCGGGTCAGTACGTCGTGGGGCTCGCGCCGCGCGGGGCGGGGCTGGTCGCCGTCGGCTGGGGGCCCGGTGCCGACGGCGCGGTGCCGCCCGTGGCGGCGACGTCGTCCTTCGAGGCGGACCTCGACCTGCTGCCGCTGGAGGCCACGGCGCTCGGCACGCGCAACGTGCACGGCGCCGAGCTGGTGGTCCGGCGCGCGGACGGCGTCCGGGGCGCGCGCCTCGCCGTCTCCGGCGAGGTCACGCTTGCTTCGGACGACGACGGCGGCACGCACCTGGTCTGCCCGCTCGCCGACGAGGTGCTGGGCCTGGCCGTGACCCTGCACCTCCGGACCCACCCGGGCCACGACGTCGTGGAGAAGTGGGCTGAGCTGCGCAACGAATCGGCCCACGCGATCGAGGTGCTGCGCGGCTGGGGCGGGGCGTTCGCCGTTCCTGCTTCCGGTGGGGCGCGCGTGGACCTGCTGGGCGGCGCGTGGTCTCGTGAGTTCACGCCGTTCGAGACGACGCTGGGGGCGGGCACGCTCAGCGTCGGCAGCCGGCAGGGCATCACGTCGCACACGTACTCGCCGGTCGTGACGGTCGTGCCCGCGGGAACGGACGGGGGCGTCCACTCCGCCGGAACGGACGCCCCCGTCCGGTACGGCGTCGCGCTCGCCTGGAGCGGTTCGTGGCGCATGGCGCTCGACGCCGTCCCGTTCGCCGACCACGTGCGCGTCTCGGCCGGGCCGGACGACGAGTCGGGCATCCTCACGCTCGCTCCCGGCGACACCCTGACCACCCCGGTGCTGGCCGGGGTGCGGGTCGAGGGCGACGCCGACGACCTCGCGCAGGCCTGGCACGAGTACCAGGCGACCCTGGCCCGGACGCGCGGACCCGAGCACCGGCCCGTGGTCTACAACTCGTGGTTCGCCACGACGTTCGACGTCCGCGTGGAGCACCAGCTCCGGCTCGCCGCGGCGGCCGCGCAGGTGGGTGCGGAGGTCTTCGTGGTCGACGACGGCTGGTTCCGAGGCCGCACCACCGACCGGGCGGCGCTGGGCGACTGGGAGGTCGACACCGAGCGGATCCCGGGCGGGCTCGGGCCGCTGGCCGAGGGGGTCAAGGCGCTCGGCATGCGGTTCGGCCTGTGGGTCGAGCCGGAGGCCGTGAGCCCCGACAGCGACCTGTACCGCACGCACCCGGAGTGGGCGCACCACGTGGACGGGCGCCCCCTGGAGACGCTGCGCCACCAGTACATGCTGAACCTGGGCCGGCCCGAGGTCGAGGAGTGGGTGCTCGGCACGCTGCGCCAGCTGCTGACCGACACCGACATCAGCTACCTCAAGTGGGACATGAACCGGTCCATCGCCGACGGCGGGCGCACCGCCCCGGGCGGCGACGACTGGTCCTGGCGGCACACCCAGGCGTACTACCGCGTGCTCGACGCCCTGCGCGCCGAGTTCCCGCACGTCACCGTCGAGGCGTGCGCGGGCGGCGGCGGCCGGATCGACCACGCGGTGCTCGCGCGCACCGACGTGGTCTGGCCCAGCGACGAGACGGGGCCGCGCGACCGGCTGGCGATCCAGCACGGCTTCCTGGGCGTGCTGCCCGCGTGGACCATGAGCTCGTGGGTCACCGACCTGCCCGACCAGCTCGACCCCGACCGGTTGAGCGCACCGGCGAGCCTGGAGTTCCGGTTCGTCGTCGCGATGGCCGGGGTGCTCGGCATCGGGGCAGACCTCCTGGCCTGGGACGACGTGACCCGCGAGCGGGCGGCGTCGTTCGTGGACCTGTACCGCTCGATCCGTCCGGTGGTGCACGCCGGACGGGTCCGGCGGCACGGTGGCCCGGCCGACCCGGCGTGCGCGGTGCAGTACACCGGCCCGGACACCGTGGTGGTGCTGGCCTGGCGGCGTGCCGGTGCCCCGGGACTCACCGTGCGCCTGGGCGACCTGGACCCGGACGCGCGGTACCGGGTGCGGGGCGAGGACGAGGTGCGGACGGGCGCGGCGCTCGCGACCGACGGCCTGGACGTGCCGTGGACCTGGCCGGACTGCGACGTCGTCCTGCTGGACCGGGTGTGACGGGGCCGGGCGCGGGCCGGCCGCTCACCGTCCGCACCGACCCGGCCCTGGGCGGCCGCTGGACCTCGCTCGCCACGCCGGAGCGCGAGTGGCTCTGGCGCAACCCGCGGGTCCCGGCGGCGGTCCGGGCGGGCGTCGCCCCCGGCGACCCGTTCGTCGACGCCGGCGGCGGCGAGGAGTGCCTGCCGACGATCGGCGGGCCGAGCGACCACGGCGAGGTGTGGTCCCGGCCCTGGTCGGACGGCGGCGACGGCGCGGCGCGGGTCCGGGCCGGGAACCTCACCCTGAGCCGCCGTCTGGGAGCGGACGACGGTGTGGTCCGCGCCCGCTACACGATCGACGGCCCGCCCGGCGCCGGCCTGCTGCACGCGGTGCACCTGCTGCTCGACCTCGGCCCGGACGCGCGCCTGGAGGTCCCCGGCCGCCCGGACACCCTCGTGGTCGAGTGGCCGGAGCCGGGCGCGACGACGGCCAGCACCTGGCCCGACGGCAGGGGAGTGCCGCTCGACGTCCTCGGCCCCTACGACGGGACCGCCCGGTGCGCCGTGGTCGCGACCGACCGGCTCGACGTCGTGGACGGCGCCGACCGGCTCGCGCTGCGCTGGGGCGTCGGGCCGGGGTACGCCGCCCCGGTGTCGCTCGTGGTGTGGCGCAACCTCGGCGGTTGGCCCGACGACGGCCCGTACCGGTCGGTCGGCGTCGAACCGATGCTCGGCGCGGAGACGAACCTCGACCGCGCGGCCCCGGACCGGCTGGCGCACCTGGACGGGCGCGGCCGGCTGGAGTGGTGGCTGGACGTGCGCGCATCGCGTGCCGCCCAGAATCTTCCACTGTAAGAATTTCGTCGCTACGATCGTCGGCGGTGCTCAGCGACGCGGCCGCAACGGGGTGGCCGGGGAGAGGCCGTGCCGAACGAAGGAGTTCCATGCCGACGACGCCTGTGACATCCGTGCAGCTCTACTCCGTCCGCGACGCGATAGCCGAGGACCTGGACGCCACCGTGGCGCGCCTGGCCGAGATCGGCCTGAGGCACGTGGAGCCGTACGCCTTCCACGAGCGCACCGACGACTACCTGCGGGCGTTCGCCGCGACGGGCGTGACCGCGCCGTCGGGCCACGCGCCCGTGCTCGCGGCCGAGACCCCCGAGGCGATCTTCGACGCCGCCGTCGCGCTGGGGATGGCCACCGTGATCGACCCGTTCCTGCCCGCCGAGGAGTGGCAGACCGCCGACCAGGTGGCCCGGCTCGCGGAGCGCGTGAACGGGCTGGCGGCGCTCGCCGCCGAGCGGGGGCTGGAGTTCGGGTACCACAACCACGCCTGGGAGCTGGGCACCCGTCTCGGCGACCAGCACGCCCTGGAGGTGTTCGTCGAGGACCTGGCGCCCGAGGTGGTGCTGGAGGTCGACACGTACTGGGCGGCCGTCGGGGGAGCGGACGTCCCGACGCTGCTGGCCGTGCTGGGGGACCGCGTGCGCCTGATCCACGTCAAGGACGGCACGCTGGACGGCGACGTCGACCGGCAGCAGCCGGCGGGATCCGGCGAGGTCGACGTCTCCGCGATCCTGGCGGCGGCCCCGGCGGCGACCCGGGTGATCGAGTTCGACGCGTACGGCGGGGACGTGTTCGAGGGCATCGCGCAGTCGCTCGCGTGGCTGTCGGAGCACGACCGATGAGCGCGGCGGGCGCGGGTGTGGCGGGTGTCGCGGGTGTCGGCATCGTCGGGGCCGGCAACATCTCGACCCAGTACCTGGACAACCTCACCCGGTTCGCCGACGTCGAGGTGCGGTTCGTCGCGGACCTCGACCTCGCTCGCGCCGCCGAGCGGGCCCGGGAGTACGGCGTCCCGGCGTCGGGCAGCGTGGACGAGCTGCTGGCCCGGGACGACGTCGACGTGGTCGTGAACCTCACCGTCCCGGCGGTGCACACCGAGGTGGGGCATCGGATCCTGGCCGCCGGCAAGCACGTGTGGAGCGAGAAGCCGGTCGCCCTCGACGCGGACGCCGCGGCCGCCCTGCTGGCGGACG
The DNA here is from genome assembly GCF_042728455.1 of Promicromonospora sp. NPDC060204. Taxonomy (NCBI): domain Bacteria; kingdom Bacillati; phylum Actinomycetota; class Actinomycetes; order Micrococcales; family Promicromonosporaceae; genus Promicromonospora; species Promicromonospora sp. NPDC060204. The sequence goes on along the minus strand of NZ_JBHWZO010000098.1, from coordinate 2,699 downwards.
CCGAGGCGCGCGGCCTGCGCGTCGCGTGCGCCCCGGACACGGTGCTGGGCGCGGGCATCCAGACGGCGCTGCGGGCGATCGCGCGCGGCGACATCGGCGAGCCGCTGACGGCCACCACGATGTTCCACGTGCCCGGGCCGGAGGCGTGGCACCCGAGCCCCGACTTCCTGTTCGCGCACGGCGGCGGCCCGCTGTTCGACATGGGGCCGTACTACGTGACCACGCTGGTGCACGTGCTCGGCTCCGCGACCCGGGTCCAGGCCGTGGCCTCCACCTCCCGCCAGACCCGCACCATCGGCAGCGGCCCGCGGGCGGGCGAGGTGTTCCCGGTCGAGGTGCCGACCCACCACGCGGCGATCATCGAGTTCGGCGAGGGGCGGTCGGCGCAGTCGACGTTCTCGTTCCAGCACGCGCTGCCCCGCAGCGGGTTCGTCGAGGTCAACGGCACCGAGGGCACGATCGTGCTGCCCGACCCGAACGGGTTCGACGGCGACTCGTCCCTGTGGCGCTACGGCTCCGACGAGCCGACGGCGCTGCCGGCGTCCGGCCCGGAGTTCGGGCGCGGGGCCGGCGTCGTCGACCTGGTGCGCTCGATCCGCGACGGCGGCACCGAGCGGGCGTCGGGCGCCGTGGCGGCGCACGTCCTGGACATCCTGCTCGGGATCCGGGACGCCGCCGCGGCCGGGCAGCCCGTGAAGATCACGTCGGCCGTGTCACCGGTCGCGCCGCTGCCGGAAGACTGGGACCCGGCGGAGGCGACGGGGTAGGGGCCGGTCGGCTGGCGGGCCGGCGGGTTGGCCGGCTGGCGGGCTGGCGGGCTGGCGGGCTGGCGGGCTGGCGGGCTGGCGGGCTGGCGGGCTGGCGGGCTGGCGGGCTGGCCGGCTGGCGGGCTGGCCGGCTGGCCGGCTGGCCGGCTGGCGGTCGGGCCGGCTCGGCGAGGCAAGGTGTACTCGGACGGCACCCGTCGGGTGGGCTGAATCCCGATCGTGCTGGACCCGCCGAGTTCGGCCAGGCCGAACTGTCCGGCTGGGCCAGCAAAGCCGGGTCACAGCCGAACGAAGTTCAGCCCACCCGACGGGTGCCGTCCGAGTACACATCGCGACCGGGCGGCGAGAGCCAGCGGTACGACGACCGCGGCGGCGACCAGCACCGTGGGGCGGCTCAGCCTGCTCGCGACGGGAGTTCGGCGGCGCGGTCCTGCGGGGCAGGGTTCCGCGGTCCCCGCGTGGGCCGGTCACCGGACCGCGCCCCCAGGAGCATCCGGCAGCGCTCCCGGCGCCCCGCCGGCAGGCTGCGCCCCGTCGGCAGGCCGCGCCCCGTCGCGCTCGCTGCCCGGCAGCAGGCGCTCCAGCAGCTCCAGCGACCGGCGCACGTCCACGGCCTCCGGGTCCAGCAACCACTGGAGCTGGAGGCCGTCGGACGCCGCGGCGACCAGCGCGGCGGCGTCGTCCGGGTCGATGTCGGCGGCGATCGCGCCGGAGGCCTGCCCGGCCCGGACCCGTTCGGCCAGGTCGGCGCGCACCCCCCGGAACCGGGCCCGCACGAACTCGCGGGTGTCCGGGTGCTGCTCCGCCTGGAGCGCGTCCGTGGTGAGCGTCGCGTACAGCTCGACCAGGCCGGGGATCGAACGGTTCCGTTCGGCGCTGCGCTCCATCAGGGCGACCGCCGAGACCTCCTCGGTCGGCGACGGCTCCGCGGCCCGGGCCTCGTGCGCCCGGTACACCTCGACGAGCAGCTCGTCACGGTGGGCGAAGTAGTAGCGCAGGGCGGCGTGCGAGACGCCGATCGCCTCGCCGATGGCCCGCAGGGATGCGCCCACGCCGCGCTCGGCGAAGACCGCGATGGCGCTCGTGAGGATCTGGGCGCGCCGTTCCGGGGCCCTCCGGTACGACCGTGCCTGGGCTCCCGCGTCGCCGTTCACCATGGGGGCCATCGTACGAACGGCCGCCAGGAAATCCCTGGGCGAGAGCGGGTGGAATGCGGCGCCCGCCCGCGGGGTTGCCGAGCGTATGACTACCTTCGGCATCATCGGAGCAGGACACATCGGCAGCCAGGTCGCCCGCGTGGCGATCGCGCAGGGCAACGAGGTCGTGATCGCCAACTCGCGCGGTCCCGAGACGCTCGCCGAGCTCGTCGAGGAGCTCGGGCCCAAGGCCCGCGCCGCGACCGCTCAGGAGGCGGCCGAGGCCGCCGACGTCGCCGTGATCTCGGTGCCGCTGAAGGCCTACCGCGACATCCCGGTGGAGCCGCTGGCGGGCAAGGTCGTGCTGGACACCAACAACTACTACTGGGAGCGCGACGGCCACATCGAGGCCCTGGACCGCGGCGAGGCGACCACGGCCGGCCTGCTCCAGGAGCACCTGCCGACGTCGAAGGTCGTGAAGGCGTTCAACCAGATCACGTCGCAGACGATCACCACCGACGGCACCCCCGCGGGCACCGAGAACCGCCGGGCCCTCGCCACGGCGAGCGACTACCCCGAGGCCGTCGAGCTCGTGACGCGGTTCTACGACGAAGCCGGCTTCGACACCGTGAGCGCCGGGCCGCTCAGCGAGTCCTGGCGCTTCGAGCGCGACCGCCCCGCGTACGTCTCCCGCCAGAACGCCGAGGAGCTCAAGGCGAACATGGCCAAGGCGCAGCGCGTCCTCTGACCCGTTCCGCGGGCACCGCCCGGAGGCGTTCGGGGCTCAGGCCCCGAA
>NZ_JBHWZO010000097.1:0-21121 GCF_042728455.1 Promicromonospora sp. NPDC060204 | reverse complement strand
AGGCAGGTCTGTTTGGCAGCAGGTGCATGGTCGTCAGGCGGTGGGTCATTCGACGGGTCGTCCGGCGCTGGGTTGGTCGACGGGTCGGCGGGCGGCGGGGCGTTCGCCCGCGGCCGTCAGCCGACGGCCGCGGCGCCGGCCTGCCGGTTGCGGTCGCGGCCCGGCGGCGTGCCGAACAGGCGGCGGTACTCCCGGTTGAACTGGGCCGCGCTCTCGTAGCCGACGTCGAACGCGACCCGGGTGACGCTCGTGTTCCGCGACGCGAGCATCTGGCGCGCGGTGGCCAGCCGGAGCTGCTTCTGGAACTGGAGCGGACTCGACCCGGTCACCGCGCGGAACGTGCGGTGGAACGCGGAGACGCTCAGGCCTGCGCGCCGGGCGAGGTCCTCGACGCGGAGCGGCTCGGCGGCGTTGTCCCGGATCCACTGCACCACGGCGCTGACTCGCGTGAGCTTGCTGCCGGCCAGCCCGAGCTGCCGCACGGTGTCGCCCTGCGGTCCCGTGACCAGCAGCCAGAGGATCTCCCGCTGCACCATCGGTCCGAGCACCGCGAGGTCGCGCGGTCTGTCGAGCAGGCGGATCAGCCGTCCGACGGCGTCCAGCAGCTCGGCCGGCGCCCGGCTCGTCGCCAGCGCGGGGACGGCGGGGCCGAGCCCCGGGCCGGGCGCGCCGAGCAGGCCCGAACCGCGAGCGGTTTCGGTTGGTGCGGCGTCCGGCGACGCCGCTGCCGGGGACCCGGTGCTCGCCGACGCGCTTCCCGCCGCCCCGGCTCCCGCCGCCGCAGCCCCCGCCGACAGCAGCAGCTCCGCGATCGCCGGCGCGGTCAGCGTCATCCCGAAGCCCAGGGCCGGGGCCTGCTCGCTCGCCTGCGTGAACCGCCCGATGACCGGCAGGTCGATCGACGTGACCAGGTACTCGCCGGGCCCGTACACGACGGTCTCGGCGCCCAGCCGCAGCTCCTTGGTGCCCTGCATGATGAGCGCGAACGTGGTGCCCGTCGTGGCGGCCTCCGGGTCGCCCGGCCGCGTCTCGCGCGAGAGGAACACCCCGGGCAGCGGCTCGCTGGTGCCGGCGGGCGCCCGTCGGTCCATGAGCGCGCGCAGCTCGTCGAGGTCCATGCCGCCCACCTTCCTCCTCCGACGACGCTCCGGCCCCGCGCAACACCCCTGCGAGCAGGATCAGGCAAGAACGCGCGAGGAACGCTATCACCATCGAGGCCCGCCACCGCCTTGACTTGTCGAGGAGTCAGGGCCGCACCGTCCCGACCCGAGCGAGTCCACCAGAAGCACTATCCGGCAAGCAGTCGAGACAATCAGAGAACGAGGCAGACATGTCGATCACCATCGTCGTCGGGGCCAGCTCCGGCATCGGGCAGGCCGCCGCGATCCGCGCCGCGGAGGGCGGCTCCGGCGTCGTCGTCACCTACAACGCGAACCGGGACGGCGCGCTGGAGACCGTCGAACGCATCGAGGAGGCCGGCGGCACCGCCGTAGCGCTCCCGCTCGACGTGGGCGACAGCGCCACGTTCCCGGCGTTCCGGGCCGCCGTCGAGCGGGCGCTGGCCGAGACCTGGGGCGCGCGGACCGTCACGGGCCTGGTCAACAACGCCGGCTACGGCGGCGGCACCCTGTTCGCGGACACCACCGAGAAGCAGCTCGACGACTTCTACCGGGTCATCTTCAAGGGTCCCTACCTGGTGACGCAGACCCTGCTGCCGCTGATCGAGGACGGCGGCGCGATCGTGAACACCGCCAGCAGCTCCGCCGGCACCGCCGGGCTGTCCGAGGGGTACTCGGCCTACGGGTCGATGAAGGGCGCCGTCGTCGTGCTGACCCGCTACCTCGCCAAGGAGCTGGGCGCGCGCGGCATCCGCGTGAACTCGGTGTCCCCGGGGCCCACGCGCACCCCGTTCGCCGGTGGCGCGTTCGAGGAGTACCCCGAGGTCACGGCGCAGCTCGTCGGCCGCACCGTGCTGGGCCGCCTCGGCGAGCCCGACGACGCCGGCTCCGCCATCGCGTTCCTCCTGTCCGACGGCGCCCGCTGGATCACCGCGCAGGACATCGAGGTGACCGGCGGCTTCAACCTGTAGGCGGATCAACCCGCAGGCGGATCGACCTGTGAGCGGTTCAGCCCGTAGCCCGTGCGGGCGGCGCGCCTGTCGCTAGGGTCGGACCATGCGGTTTCGACCGATGCCCGAGGTGTCGGCCTGGACCCACACCGGGGTCCGGGCCGGCTTCGAGGTGCTGTTCGTCCGGCCGACGGCGGACGGGCTGGTGCTGCGCGGGCACACCACCGCCGCCGAGGGCGCCGAGGCGTGGTCGGTCGGGTACCGGATCGACGTCGACCACCGGTGGCGCACCCGCGAGGTCCGGATCGAGGCGTTGACGGCCGCCGAGACCCTCCGCGTCACCCTTGAACGAGCCGACCTCACGGAGGCGGACAACCCGGCGGGCGGAGCGCGCTGGCTCGTCGACGGCGTACCCGACGACCGGTTCGACGACTGCGTCGACGTGGACCTCGAGTCGTCCGCCGTGACGAACACGCTGCCGGTGCACCGGATCGACCTGCGGCCCGGGCGGGCCAGCGCCGCGCCCGCGCTGTTCGTCCGGGCCGGCGACCTCTCAGTCGAGCCGATCGATCAGGAGTACCGGCTCCGGGAGCACACTCCCGACGTGCTCAGCCTCGACTACACCTCGGCGACCTTCGACTTCGCCTGCGTGCTCACCTTCGACCCCTCCGGGCTGGTGCTGGAGTACCCGGGCATCGCCGTCCGCGAGCGCTGACCGGACGGGTGCGTCATTCACCCGGCCCGCCGTGTATCGTTTCGGCCGCTACAGGCCTCTGACCTGGGATAACATCCCTCTCGGCCCGAAACGCGAGTTCCAAAATGTCCTAGTATGCGCGATGATGGCCCCGCCACCTATCACCAGGGGAATATCGTGACCGCGACCGCCTCCGGGGCCACCGCAGCACCGCCCGACGTACCCACGTCCACGCCCGCCCTCGTCGCCTGCGACGTCGACGGGACCCTCGTCCGCACCGGCCGCCGGGCCACCCCCGCCGTCGTCGAGGCGCTCGCGGCGGTGCGTGCCGCCGGGCACCACCTCGTGATCGCCACCGGCCGGTCGCTGTCGGGCGCGGTGCAGGTGGTGCGGCAGCTCGGGGTCCGCGAGGGCTGGGTGGTCGCGGCGAACGGGGCCGTGACCGCACGCCTGGACCCGGACGGCTACTCGGTGGTCGAGGTGCGGACCGTGGCGGCCGAGCCCGTGGTCCGGCTGGTCACGCGCATCCGGCCGGACCTCCGGCTCGCGGCCGAGGTGGTCGGCACCGGGTACCGCGTCACCCGGCGGTTCCCCGAGCAGCAGCTCCACGGGCACCAGGAGGTGCTGCGCCAGGTCGAGGACATCTGGGCGCGGCCGACGCCGCGCCTGGTCGTGTACGGGCAGTGGGCCCAGCGCCTCGCTCCGGCGCTGCGTGCGTCCGGGGTCACCGCGATCCCCGCCCGCGTGGACTGGGTGGACGTCACCGCCCCCGGCGTCAGCGCGGCGATCGCGCTGGAGAGCATCCGCGTGGAGCTCGGCGTCGCGCCGTCGCGGACCCTGGCGGTCGGCGACGGGGAGAACGACCTGGAGATGTTCGCCTGGGCGGCCGTGTCGATCGCCATGGGGCATGCGCCCGCCACCGTCCGCGCCGCCGCCCACCGTGTCACGGGCACCGTGGAGCAGGACGGCGCGGCGTCGGCGCTGCGCGACGCGCTCCTGCTGTCGGCGGCCTGACCTGCCCGAACGGTAGCGCGGCCCGTCCGCCGACCGATTGAACCGAAACGTTAGGCCCTCTACCATCAGGCCAGCAGCCCGCCGCGGAAGCCGGTCCGGGGCGGTCAGGGGAGTCGGGGGCACAGTGCCAGTCGCAGCGCTCAGCAGCGGGGATCCGCGCGAGGTCGGTCCGTACGTGCTCGAGGGGCGCCTCGGCGCGGGTGGCATGGGGAGCGTGTACCTGGGCCGCCCGCGCACCGGACGGCCCGTGGCGGTCAAGGTCATCCACCCCGACCTGGCGGGCGACGCCGAGTTCCGCACGCGCTTCCGGCGCGAGGTCGCCGCGGCGCGGCGGGTCGGCGGCTTCTGGGCGGCGCAGGTGGTCGACGCCGACCCCGACGCCGAGCGGCCGTGGATGGCCACCGCCTACGTGGCGGGCCCCTCGCTGCAGGACGCGGTGGACCAGGAGGGCGCGATGCCTCTGTCGGTGGTCCGCACCCTGGGCGCCACCCTCGCCGAGGCCCTGAGCGCCATCCACGACCAGGGCCTGGTGCACCGCGACCTCAAGCCGTCCAACATCCTGCTGGCCGACGACGGCCCCCGGGTCGTGGACTTCGGCATCGCGCTGGAGCGGGACGCGACCTCCCTGACCCGGCAGGGCTCGATCGGCACGGCGCCCTACATGTCGCCGGAGCAGGTGCGCGGCCTGGACATCACCCCGGCGTCCGACGTCTTCGCGCTCGGTTCGGTGCTGGGCTTCGCCTGCACGGGGCGCAGCCCGTTCGGCGGCGGCGCGGCCGAGGACGTCGCCCGGCGCGTGGTCCACGACGAGCCGGACCTGACCGGTGTGCCGTCGGGCATCCGCGACCTGGTGGGGTCCTGCCTCGCGAAGGAGCCGGAGGAGCGCCCCGCGCTGTCCGACGTCGTGGACCGGCTCGCCACGGGTACCAACAGCTGGGAGCTGCCCGCCGGCGTCGTCGCGATGATCGCGGAACGCAGCGCCGAGGTGGGCGGGGCCGAGGCGGGCGTGGTGTCGGTGGCCCGGCACGACCCCGCGGCCACCGAGCGGGTCGGCGACCCGGGCACGCGGCGCGGGGACGTGCTGGCGGGCGGCGGGGCGCAGGCCGCCGGCGCCGTGCCGGCGGGCGGGCCCGACGACGCCCCGGCCCGGCCCTGGTGGCGGACCCCGGCGGCGAGGTGGTCCGGCATCGGGGTGGCGGCCGTGGCCGTCGGCACGGTCGCCGCCGTCGCCGTCGCGGGTGTGCTGACCCCCGACGGCGGGACGCCGGACGCCGGGCCGTCGCCGTCGGTCGGCAACATGCAGCTCACCGTGCCGGACGAGGAGCACGAGGTCACGTTCGAGGTGACGGCCACGGGCACGGACGCGGCCACCACGGAGGTGGGCGTGCGCTACGACGGGCGCCTCGGCCCGTCCGGCTTCGGGGACTCGTTCCGCAGCGCCGAGGACGTGATGGAGATGGACCCCGACAAGCTGTATACCCAGATCGAGCTCCCGTGGAGCAGGACGATCACCGCCAACGGCACGGTCGACGGGGCGAACATCACGCTGTCCGCCGAGGCCGGCTGGCGTGACCGGATGGCCATGCTGACCACCGACACGGACGTCGCGGTCTCCTGCCGCATCCTGATCGACGGCGAGGTGGTCGCCGAGGAGGCCGGGCAGGTGAACGTGGGCTGCATGCTCCTGCCCCCGGAGATCCAGGCGCAGATGGACGAGATGCGCGAGAACAGCGAGAAGCTGGCCAAGGAGCAGACCAAGGAGCAGCAGGAGCGGCTGGACGACATGCCCGAGCCCGGCACCCCTGAGTTCCAGGAGTACCTGGACAACCTGCTGGGCAAGGCCGGCCAGACCCAGGAGGGCAACGGCTGATGCGCCGCGTCGCACGGCTGCCCGAGGTGCGCCCGTGATCGAGGCACTCCGGGCGGACGACCCCGCCCAGGCAGGCCCGTACCGCCTCCTGGGCCGGCTCGCCGCCGGCGGCATGGGCCAGGTCTACGTGGGCCGCTCGCGCGGCGGGCGCGTCGTCGCGGTCAAGGTGATCCACCCGGGCCTGGCGCAGGGTGACGAGTTCCGTGTCCGGTTCGCCCGGGAGGTCGAGGCAGCCCAGGCGGTCGGCGGCTACCACACGGCCGAGGTGGTCGACGCCGACGCGTACGCCGACCGGCCCTGGATGGCCACCGCCTACGTGCCCGGCCCGTCGCTGCACGAGGTGGTGCAGCGCGGCGGCGTGCTCGACGTCGAGGCGGTCCGGGCGCTCGGCGCGGGGCTGGTGGGCGGCCTGGAGGCGATCCACGCCGCGGGCCTGGTGCACCGGGACCTCAAGCCCGCCAACGTGCTCCTGACGGCCGACGGCCCGCGGGTCATCGACTTCGGCATCGCGCGCGCCGTCGACGCGACGTCGGTGACGACGTCGGGCGACGTGCTCGGCACCGCCGCCTACATGTCGCCCGAGCAGGTGCGCGGACGGGAGGCCGAACCGCCGTCGGACGTGTTCGCCCTGGGGTGCGTGCTGCACTTCGCGGCCACGGGGCGCTCGCCGTTCGGCGGCGGCCCCACCGAGGCGGTCGTCTACCGCGTCGTGCACGAGGACGTCGACCTCGGCGAGGTGCCCGAGGAGCTGCGCGGGCTGATCGCGGACTGCCTCGCCAAGGACGCGGCCGACCGGCCGACGACGGCGCAGGTGCTCGACCGCCTCCGGCCGGCTTCGGGCGCCGGGGCCGGTGCTGCTGCGGTCGCGGGCGCGGTGGCGCCGTGGCGGCTGCCGACCGGCGTCGGCCCGCTGGTCGCGGAGCGCGCGCAGGAGCTCAAGGACCTGCAGACGTGGGAGGCGCCCGCGGTCACCGAGGTGGTCCGGGCGCCGGTCCTGGAGGGCGTCGAGGACGCCGTCGACACGGGCGACCGCGCGGGCACGAGCACGGGAGCGGGAGCGGGGCCCGGCGGTGCCCGGGTCGGTGGGCGTGGCGCGGGCCGGCGCCGGCGGTGGTGGGCACTCGCGGCGGCCGGGGCCGCCGCGGTGGCCGGCGGCGTGTGGTGGTTCGCGGCGCAGGATGCCACCCCCGCCGACGCCGTGGCGAGCGGCTTCTACAGCCTGTCCGGCGAGCACCTGGGCGCCGGACCCGTGGACGCGCCGCACAGCGTGGAGCTCGAGATCGTGACCCCCCGGGACGGCGAGGTGCTGACCGTGACCTACAACGCCACGGTCGTCACCTCGGACGACGAGGGCACCCAGCAGGGGCAGCAGGGCAACGGCGACGGCTTCACGGTGGTGACGCCGTGGACGGGCACCATCCCCGTCGAGTCGAAGCTCCTGTCGCTGACCGTCGCCGCGGAGGGCGACGGCGCGGACGACATCACCTGCCGGATCGGGCTGGACGGCGAGCCGGCCGCCGAGGCGACCGACTCCCGCAGCGTGGCGTGCGGGGTCCCCGTCGACATGTCGACCATCCTGGACGGGCTGTTCTGACCCTGCCGTTCCGGACCACCGAGAGGACACCGACCATGGAGCTGGAACCGCTGGGCGACCGCGATCCCCGCGAGCTGGGCCCCTACCACCTGCGGGGCCGACTCCGGGTCGGCCGGTTGGGCCCGGCCTACCTCGGCCGGTCGGCGGACGGGCTGTTCGCCGAGGTGACCGTGGTCGGCGAACAGATCGCGTGGGACCCGCAGGTCCTCGCGCTCCTGACCGAGGGCGCGGACGGCGCACGACGGCTCCGCGCCGACCACGTGCAGCGCGTGCGCGACGCCGACCTGGCCGCGCGCACCCCGTGGATCGCCGCCGACTTCCTGCCCGGGCCCTCGCTCCGCGAGGCCGTCGAGGCGCACGGCCCGCTCCCGGCCGCCGCCGTGCGGAGCCTGGCCGTGGCGCTCGCGGACGCCCTGGCCGCCGTCCACGGCTCCGGCCAGGTGCACCGCGGCCTCGACCCGTCCTCCGTGGTCCTCACCGCGGACGGCCCGGTGGTGACCGGGCTCGGCCTCGCCCGCGCGCTGGAGGCCGTCACGGTCACGCTCCCGCGGCTCGTGCCGGACGCCGTCGCCTATCTGGCCCCGGAGGTGGCGCGCGGCCTGGAGCCCGGGTCGCCCGCCGACGTCTTCGGCATCGGCGCCGTGCTCACGTACGCCGTGACGGGGCGCGGGCCGTTCGGCTCCGGCGCCTCCGGGGAGCTGGCCCGCCGTATGCGGGACGACGAGCCCGACCTCACGGGCCTGCCGGACGACCTGGTCGAGCCGGTGGCCGCCGCCGTCCGCGCGAACCCCGGGGAGCGGCCCACCCTCGCGGCGTTGCGCCGGCGGCTGGCGGCCGGGTCTCCGGGTGCGTGGGTGCTGCCCGCCGGGCTGACCGGCGACCTCGCGCAGTGGGCGGTGCTGGGCCGGGGCCGGTCGGCGCCGCTGGCGCCCGCGATCCCCGCGGAGCCGACGGCGCGGATCACGCCGGTGGCGCCCGTGGCGAGGCCGGCGCGGAGCGGGTCCGGTCCCAGCGCGGCCGGGGCGCTGGACGCGACGGAGCAGCTCGACACGGCCGGGCCGGACGCGACGGAACAGCTGGACACGGCCAGGCTGGACGCGACCGAGACGTCGGCGCTGACGAAGCAGCTGGACACGGCACGGCTGGACGTCCCGCCCGGCGACGCCGGCACCGCTGCCGCCGCTGTCGCCGCCGGCGGTTCCGCCGAGACCGGTCCCGCCGTGGTCGGGCACTCGTCCGGTCCCACCGCCTCCGGTGCGCCAGCGCAGCCGGTGTCGATCCTGCCCCGGGGCGCCCAGGACGACCGGTCGGCGTCGGGCTCCGGCCGGAGCGCCGGCGGCGGTGCGGGACCGGGCTCTCGGACCTCCCTGGCGCTCATGATCGCCGTCGGCGTGGCGGTGGCGGCCCTGGTGTTCGCGGCGGTCACGCTCTTGCTGTAGCGCGGCCCGCCCCAGCCGTGTCGGCGCTGGCCAGCCGGGCCGAGAGCCCCGCGACCGCGAGGCACGCGACGACGGGGACGGTCAGGGGCCAGCCCGCGACGTCGGCGTCCCAGCGCCCGCCGCCCAGGATCCCGACGATCCCGGCCAGGACCGCCACGCCGAGCGCGCCGCCGAGCTGGTTGGTGACGAACAGGATCGTGGTGCCCGGCGCGATGCGCGCGGGCGGCAGCGCGCGGTAGATCGACGAGACGGTCGGGCTGCCGACCGAGCCGATGCCCAGCCCCACGACCAGGCCGAGCACGGCGTACAGGGCGGTTCGGGCGGCGCCGTCGAGCATCCCGGCCAGCGGGTAGCCCGCGAAGCCGACGGCGGCGACGCCGGCCCCGACCCGCACGAGCAGGCCGGTGCTGACCGAGTCCGAGAGCCGGCCCGTGAGCGGCATCGCGATGAGGGTGCCGAGGCCGTAGGGCGCCACCAGCAGGCCCGCCGCCGCGGGCGAGAGGCCGCCGACCGACTGGAAGAGCTGAGGCAGTCCGAAGAACGCGGGGTACACGGCCGCGCCGAGCAGGGCCATCACGCCGACGGCGGCGCCGTAGCCGCGGGCGGAGAAGGTGCCGAGGTCGACGATCGCCGTCGTGCCGCGGCGTCGGGCCCACCGCACGAAGGCGAGCAGGGCGAGCGCGCCGCCCACGACGAGCGCGACCGCGAGCGGGTCGACGCCGTCTGGCGCGGCCGCGCGGGAGAACCCGGCGAGCAGGGCCGTCGTGCCGGCCGAGAGCAGCAGGAGCCCCCCGAGGTCGAGGGCCGCCGGGGCGCGCTCGTCGTCCCGGACCACGAGCAGCGACACGACCCACAGGGCCGCCGCGGCCACGGCGATGACGCCGAACACCGCCCGCCAGCCGACCGCGCCGACCAGGAAGCCGCCGGTCACGGGGCCGAGCAGCGGCCCGATCGACATGGCGGCCGCCGCGGAGCCCATGACGCGGCCCATCCGGGCCGGGTCGACGGCGCGCGCCAGGGCCGTCAGCATGATCGGCTCCAGGGCCCCGGCCCCCAGGCCCTGCACGACGCGGGCCACCACGAGCACCGGGAACGTCGGGGCGAGGGCGGAGGCGGCCAGGCCGACGGCGAACAGGCCGAGCGCGACCAGCCAGGTGGCGCGCGTGCCGAAGCGGGTGGTGGCCCAGCCGGACAGGGGGATCGCCACGCCCGCCGCGAGCAGCGCGACCGTGGCGACCCAGGACGCGTCGGCCTCGGAGACCCGCAGGTCGTCCGCGAGGTCGGGCACGGCGACGCCGACGACCGTGGTGGACAGCAGGGCCAGGACGCCGCCCGCCACGAGGACCGTCGCGAGGGCGCCCAGCCGGGGCGCGGGCACAGGTGTGGACTCAGCAGTTCGCTGAACTGAACTCATGAGTTCACTATATGCACCTCGCCGGTACAGCGGTCAAGGTAGGATCTGCGTAATGAGTACGCACACGGACGAGGGGACGGCCGCCCGACGGCGGGGTGGGGCGCGCCCGGACAAGCGCCGCGCGATCCTCGACGCGGCGCTGCTGGTCTTCGCGCGGGACGGCTTCGCCGACGCGTCCGTCGACGAGATCGCCCGCGACGCGGGCGTGGCCAAGCCGACGGTCTACAACCACTTCGGCGACAAGCGCACGCTCTTCCTCGAGGTGATCACCGAGTACGCCGCGCGGTCGGGGGAGCGGGTGTCGCGGATCGTCGACTCGATCGACGTGGACACCGACGACCTGCGCGCCGAGCTGGAGCGGCTCGGGGCGTCGATCGTCGCGTGCGTCACGGACGCCGAGGGGGCGGCGGTGATCCGGCTGCAGTTCGCCGAGTCGCCGCGGTTCGGCGACGCCGTCGACTCCGTCCGCGACGCCGGGCGGGACCGCACCCTGGACCGCCTGGCGGGCAAGTTCGGCCAGTTCGCCGCGACGGGGCGCCTGCACACCGACAACCCGGCGCGGGCCGCCCGGCACTTCATGGCGCTGGTGCAGGACGAGGTGCTCACGCGCAGCGCGTACGGGGCGCGCCCGATCGACCCAGCCGAGGCCGTGGGGCCGGTCAACGCCGGTGTCGACACGTTCCTGGCGGCGTTCGGGCCGCGCGGCTGACCCGAAAGTTCGGCACCCCGGGGGTTACGCGGTGCCGTAGCGGGCGACGGTCGTCGCCACGGCCTCGTCCACGGCGTTCTCGACCTCGGCCGGCGTCGGGTCCCAGCCCACCACCATGAGCCGGGGCCAGAACGCGTAGCTGCCGATCATGCCCAGGAAGTTCGTCGCTGCCATGAGCGTGTCGTCGACGCGCGCCGCGCCGGCGTCGTGCTCGGCCTGGAGGTAGTGCTGGACCGCCCGGAAGAACGGCATCTTCCCGGTCTCGAACTGGGTGTCGGCGATCTGCGGGAACCGCGGCATCTCGGCGATCACCATCCGGTACAGGCCCACCATCTCGGGGCGGGACATGAGGGCGGCGTAGCGGCGCCCGTACACCCGCAGGCCGCGCGCGAGGTCGCCTGGCTCCGGTGTCGTGCGGTCGTCGTCGGTTGCGTCCCACTGTTGCGTCACCACCGCCTCGAACAGGGCGGCCTTGGTGGGGAACTGCTTGAAGAGCGTGGCCTTGGAGACCTCGGCGTCCTGCGCCACCCGGGCCAGCGACGCGCCCGCGTAGCCGTGGGCCATGAACAGGCGGGTGGCGGCGTCGATGATCGCGGTCCGCTTCTGCTCCGCGAGCTGCTGGTGGTACACGCCCGTCCCTGTCGCCATGCGTCCATCATGCCGGAACCTGCGAGGTGAGTCGCTTGACTCGCAACCATCGCCCGACGTACCGTCGTCGTCGTTGCGAGTCGAGTGACTCGCAACTCGACGAGAGGACACGCCGTGCGGCGATTCGAGAACAAGACGGTCCTGGTCACGGGTGCGGGCGGCGGCATGGGCGTCAGCCACGTGCGCGCCTTCCACGCGGAGGGTGCCCATGTGGTGATCGGGGACCGGAACCCGGAGCGCGGGGCCGGCCTGGCGGCCGAGCTGGGGGAGCGGGCCCTGGCGGTCACCCTCGACGTGCGCGACGAGCGGCAGTGGACCGACGCCGTGGCGGCGGCCGAGGAGCGGTTCGGGCCGGTGTCGGTGCTGGTGAACAACGCGGGCGTGCCGCAGGCCGCCGCGACGGTGGAACACACCGAGCTGGCCGACTGGCAGCGCCAGCTCGACATCAACGTGACCGGCCAGTTCCTCGGGATCCGCGCCGTCACGCCGTCGATGCGGCGCGGCGGGGGCGGCTCGATCGTGAACATCGCCTCGTCCATGGCGAACACCGCCACGCCGTACTTCGCGGCCTACACCACGAGCAAGTGGGCGCTGCGCGGCCTGACCCGGACGGCGGCCATGGAGCTGGGCCGCGATGGGATCCGGGTGAACTCGGTCCACCCCGGCGCGGTCGCCACCGCGTTCATCACCGAGCCGGCGGCGCCCGGAGCGACGCCCGTCGCGGCCGTCTACACGCCCGACCCGTTCGCGATCCCGCGCGTCGGGCAGCCCGAGGACGTGACCCGGCTGACGCTGTTCGTGGCCTCCGAGGACGCCGCGTACGCCACCGGGTCGGAATTCGTGGTGGACGGCGGGCTGCTGCTGGGGCCGGCTCTGCGGTACGACGCCGTGGACGCCCCGGGGGCTGAGGACGCCGCAGCGCGTCACGAGGGTGAGGCGGCCTGATGGACGCGGCGGTGCGCCGGGCGGTCGAGATCACGCCGGCCGCGACGACCCGGCAGCGGATCGTCGACATCACGACGACGGGGCGGCGCACCGGCCTGCCCCGGCGGATCGAGATCTTCTTCTACCACGTGGCCGGCCGCACGTACCTGTGCAGCGGGACGGTCGACCGGCCGAGCTGGTACGTGAACCTGGTGGCCGAGCCGGCCCTCACCTTCCACCTCAAGCGCGGCGTGCGGGCGGACCTGCGGGCGACCGCCCGGCCCGTCACCGAGGACGCGGAGCGGCGCGCGGTGCTCACCGAGATCGTCGCCGACCTCAACCAGCCGGCCAACCCCGGCCACCTGGCCCAGCCGGTCGACCTGGAGGACTGGGTGCGCCGGTGCCGCCTGGTCGAGGTGAGCTTCCTCGACTGAGCGGTGCCGGCTGTCCGGCGGCGGGCCTCCGGCGCGGGCTTCCGGCGTCGGGCGTCGGGCGTCGGGCTGGGGATGCGAGCGGGACCGTCGTCCCTTAGGAATGACCTTGCGCGGAGCAACGGCCCTGCGCAGGCCGGGCGACCAGGCCGCACCGGGCGGCATCGACAGCGGCATCGACTGTGGCATCGACGACGGGCACGGGAGGTCGCGGGCACGTGAGGGTATCCGTCTTCACGCCGAGTCATGCGCCGGGGTATCTCGACGACTGCTACCGCAGCGTCGTCGCCCAGACGTACCGCGACTGGGAGTGGATCGTCCTGCTCAACGGCGACGCCCGCTGGGAACCGCCGGAGCCGGACCCGCGGATCAGGGTCCTGCGCGGGGAAGCCACCGGTCTCGTGGGCGCGATCAAGCGCGAGGCGTGCGCGCTCGCGACCGGTGAGATCCTCCTCGAGCTCGACCACGACGACGTCCTGGCGCCGCGCTGCCTGGCCGAGGTGGTCGACGCGTTCGACCGGCACCGGGACGCGGTGCTCGTGTACTCCGACTTCGCGCAGATCAACGCGGACGGCTCGCCCAACTTCGACACCTTCAACCCGGCGATGGGCTGGGAGTACGCGCCCGCGAACGTCAACCAGATGCTCGTGAACCGTTGCCGGGCGCTCGCGCCCAGCCCGCACAACGTCGGCTACATCTGGTACGCCCCGAACCACGTGCGCGCCTTCCGGCGCTCGGCGTACGACCGGGTGGGCGGGTACGACGCGTCGCTGGAGGTGCTCGACGACCAGGACCTGATGATGCGCCTGTACGAGGTCGGCGACTTCCACCACGTCGACGCCTGCCTGTACCTGCAGCGCATCCACGACGGGAACACGCAGCGCGAGGGACGGATCAACAAGCTGATCCAGCGCGAGACCGTGGAGCGCTACCACCGCGGCATCGCCGGGCTCGCGGTGGCCTGGGCCAAGCGGGCCGGGCTGGCGTCGATCGACCTGCACACGGCGCAGTGGTCGGCGCGGACGCTCGTCCCCGGCGCGGACGACCTCGGGATCGACGCGGACTACCCGGTGCTGCCGTACGGCGACGGGGAGGTGGGGGTGATCGTCGCGACCGAGCTGCTGCAGCGGATCCCGGACCGGTACGCGTTCTTCACCGAGTGCCACCGGGTGCTCGCGCACGGGGGACTGGTGCTGACGACGACGCCGAGCACCGACGGGCGCGGCGCCTTCCAGGACCCGACGCACGTGGCCTGGTGGAACGAGAACAGCTTCTGGTACCTCACCCAGGCCCCGCTGCGCGAACGGGCGTTCCCGGGCAGCGCACACCTGCGGTTCCAGGTCGGCGGCCTGCGCACATACTTCCCGACGGAGTTCGACCGCACCCACAAGATCTCCTACGTGGGCGCCCAGCTCGTGGCGGTCAAGGACGGCCCCCGCCAGGGCGGTCCGCTGCTCTGCTGACGGTGTGCTGACGGTTTACTGACGGGCCGGCCGGCTCAGCGGGTGACCTGCTGGACGTTGACGCTGCCGACGAACCCGCTCAGGTTCGTGGTGCCGTGGGTGACGGCGCGGTTGCCGTTGAAGAGCTGGAGCGTGCCGCCCGTGGTCGAGAGGGTGATGGTGTTGCTGACGTAGCCGTCCACACTCGACAGGGTCGCCGTCGTCGACCGGATCCGGGACCCGGGGACCTCGGTGCCGCTGAGGACGAGGTAGGCCGAGACGACCTCGCTGGCGGCACCCGCGAGGTCGCCGACGGCGTCCGCGGACCAGGAGTAGGTGACGACGTAGGTGCCCGCGGGCAGCGTGATCGCGCCGCCGTTGAGCGCCACGCCGGTGCCGTAGGTGGCGCCGGCCGTGGTCAGGGGCACCACCGTGTTCGCGTTCTGCCCCGCCGTCGACGTGGTGTAGAAGTACCCGCCGTTCGCGGGCGCGGCGGCGCCCTGGGCGCCCTGCGTCCCGTTGGCGCCCTGTGGCCCGGCGGGACCCTGCGCACCGGTCGCCCCCTGTGGCCCGACGGCGCCCTGCGGGCCCGCGGGGCCCTGCGCACCCGCGGTCCCGGTCGCGCCTTGGGCGCCGGCCGTGCCCGGCGTGCCGGTCGCGCCCTGGGTGCCCGTTGCCCCCTGCACGCCCTGGGGCCCCTGCGGGCCGGCGGGACCCTGTGGTCCCGTGGGACCCGTGAGGCCCTGGGGTCCGGTGGGGCCTTGCACGCCGGTGGCGCCCTGGGCTCCGGTGGTGCCCTGGGCGCCTGGGGTGCCTTGCGGGCCTGTTGCTCCCTGCGCGCCCGGTGTGCCCTGCGGACCTGCGGCGCCTTGCGCGCCGGTCGCGCCTTGCGTGCCCGGTGTGCCCTGCGGTCCGACGGCGCCCTGTGTGCCGGTTGCGCCCTGGGTGCCGACGGGACCTTGTGTGCCGGTCGCGCCCTGGGTTCCAGTGAGGCCCTGCGGACCGATCGGGCCCTGTGTTCCGGCTGTGCCCTGGGTGCCTTGGGGACCCTGTGCGCCAGTGGCTCCGGACGTGCCCTGTGGCCCTGTCTGGCCCTGGGCACCCGCCGTGCCCTGGGGACCTGTGGCACCTTGCGAGCCGGTAGCTCCTTGTGTGCCTGGTGCGCCGTCGACGCCGTCGGTGCCCTGAGGGCCCTGTGGCCCGGCGGGCCCCTGCACTCCCTGGGGTCCGGCAGCGCCCTGAGGCCCGGTAGGACCTTGAGCGCCGTCGGCGCCCTGCGAACCGTCGGCTCCGTCAGCCCCGTCCGCGCCTTGCGGTCCGGTCGCGCCATCAGCACCCTGGGCGCCCGTGGCGCCGTCTGCTCCGGTCGCGCCTTGGGCCCCGTCGGCGCCCTGTGAACCTGCCGCTCCCTGCGGGCCTGTTGCGCCCTGTG
Source organism: Promicromonospora sp. NPDC060204 (assembly GCF_042728455.1). Lineage (NCBI taxonomy): Bacteria > Bacillati > Actinomycetota > Actinomycetes > Micrococcales > Promicromonosporaceae > Promicromonospora > Promicromonospora sp. NPDC060204. The sequence goes on along the minus strand of NZ_JBHWZO010000097.1, from coordinate 5,442 downwards.
CGCCGTCGGTTCCGTCACTGCCGTCTGCGCCTTGCGGTCCGGTCGCGCCATCAGCACCCTGGGCGCCCGTGGCGCCGTCTGCTCCGGCCGCGCCTTGGGCCCCGTCGGCTCCCTGCGGGCCGTCGGTTCCGTCAGTGCCGTCCGAGCCTTGCGCTCCGTCCGACCCCTGCGCTCCGTCTGCCCCCTGCGGTCCGGTCGTGCCCTGTGGTCCGATCACGCCGTCAGTTCCGGGGGCGCCCTGGGCGCCCGTCTGTCCCTCCGGACCGACACTGCCCTGAGGGCCCTGGGGTCCGGCCGGTCCTTGCACGCCCGCAGGTCCGCCCGTGCCCGACGCGCCCTGTGGACCGGTCGGTCCTTGCGCACCGGTCGCGCCCTGAGCGCCGTCCGCACCCGATGCTCCCTGCGCGCCGGTCGCGCCTTGCGGGCCGTCGGCACCGTCTGATCCGTCAAGGCCCTGCGGTCCGGCCGCACCCTGTGCGCCCTGTGCCCCGTCCGAGCCTTGGGCGCCTGTTGCGCCCTGTGCGCCGTCGGTCCCGTCCGTGCCGTCCGCGCCCTGAGCTCCGGTCGCACCGTCGGACCCCTGCGGTCCTTGAGCACCGTCGGTCCCGTCCGCGCCCTGCGGGCCTGCGGCGCCTTCCGCTCCTTGTGCGCCGGTCTCGCCCTCGGGCCCGACGTCACCCTGAGGCCCCTGCGGTCCTGCCAGTCCCTGTGCGCCCACGGGTCCGTCCGCGCCCGAAGCGCCTTGGGGGCCGGTGGGTCCTTGCGGGCCGTCGGCCCCCTGGGAGCCTTGTGCGCCGTCGGCGCCCTGCGCGCCGTCCGCGCCCTGAGGGCCGGTTGAACCGTCAGCACCGTCAGCGCCCTGCGCACCGTCAGCGCCTTGTGCGCCGTCAGCTCCGTTTGCGCCCTGCGGCCCTGTCTCGCCGTCCGCTCCTTGGGGCCCCTGCGGACCGGCCGGTCCTTGTACGCCCTCCGGACCGTCAGCTCCTGAAGCGCCCCGTGCTCCGGCAGGGCCCTGCGGACCGTCGGCTCCGTCAGCACCCTGCGCGCCCGTGGCGCCATCGGCACCGTCGGCACCACTAGCGCCTTGAGATCCGGTGGCGCCCTGCGCGCCGTCGGCTCCCTGCGGGCCTGTCTCGCCCTGCGCGCCGGCCTCGCCCGCAGACCCCGTGCTGCCCTGGGGACCTTGCGGGCCGGCCGGTCCCTGCGCGCCTTCGGGCCCTTCCGAGCCTGCTGCACCCTGAGGCCCGGCAGGCCCCTGCGCGCCGTCTGCTCCCTGTGCCCCGTCCGCTCCCTGCGCTCCGGTCGCTCCGTCCGCACCCTGCGCTCCGTCAGCGCCGTCGCTGCCGTCAGCACCCTGCGGTCCCGTCGCGCCGTCGGAACCGTCTGCACCCGCAGCACCCTGCACACCCGCGGGACCCTGCTGCCCGGCAGGTCCCTGCGCCCCGTCGGCTCCTTGTGCACCGGTTGCGCCATGGGCGCCGTCCACGCCGTCGACACCGTCCGTGCCGTCGGCTCCCTGCGCGCCCTCCTGGCCAGCAGGCCCCTGGGCTCCGTCGGCTCCCTGCGCCCCAGTCGCGCCGTCCGCGCCGTCGGCACCTGGAGCGCCCTGTGGGCCGACAATGCCCATCGGCCCGGCGGGTCCCTGGGCTCCGTCGACACCGTCCGCCCCGTCCGTGCCGTCTGCACCATCAGTGCCGTCCACACCATCGGTGCCGTCGACGCCGTCCGTGCCATCGACCCCGTTCGCGCCCGGCTCGCCGTCGGCACCGTCCGGGCCGCGCGCGCCGTCTTCACCCCGGGGGCCGGGCGGGCCGCCGGGGCCCGGGACTCCCCGTGCGCCGTCCGCTCCCTGCGGGCCGACGGGGCCGGTGCGCCCTGTCTCGCCGGGTTCACCGGTCGTGTCCTCGAGGTCGCCGAACACCGGGCCGCGCACTCCCGGGGGCTGCTGGCCCGCCCAGGGGTTGTCCGGGCCGCTCGCGGCATCGGCGTCGGCTCCGAGGCGGCCGCCGGCGAGGAAGAGCACCGCGGTCGCGCCCACCGTCAGGGTGGTGCGACCCGCTCTCCGGTACCAGGTCACGAAGCCTCTCCGCCGACGAGCCCGATGGTGCCGTCGTCGGTCAGCTTCTTCGACTCGTCCTTCTCCGGTGAGAAGACCTCGACCTGGAAAGCGGCGTTCTGGAACGAGAAATAGGTCGAGAGGGGGCGGTCGTCGAACACGGCGATGACCGCACCACTCTTGCTGTGCTCGACGGTCGCGAGATCCTCGTCGGCGGACTTCAGGCCGTCGTATCCCGAGATTGCCTCATAGGTGGCGACGGTGAGGTATTTGTCGGGGTCGCCTGCTTTCGCATTCTGCGGCAGATAACGGACAAAAGTTCCGCTGTTGGCGGTGAGGGTCAGCTCGATCTTGGTGTCAGGGATCTCTCCCGCCCAGTACAAGGGGTAATGGTTCGCCGAGACCTGTTCGAGGGTCTGCGCCGACACCACGGTCGGCACCCCGACCCTGATGTCTTCGGCAGCGGCAATGGCAGCGGAAGCGGCCTGATCGGCGCTGTTCGCCTGCGCGCCCCGGATCGACCAGCTCCCGACCGCGACGGCGACGAGCAGGACGACGGCGACCAGGGCTACGAGTGTGACCTTCGCTGGTGTTCGCAAGGAAAGACCGCCTGAGGTGTCGGGTTTGATGAAAAATCCTCGTCCCATGTCACACCAGGGAGGTGATCGTCGCAATTCATCCACAGCCGATACGCCGGTTGTGTCGTTAGTTGACGCCTATGAGGTAAATCCGGTGATATTGGATGGCGCACTCCCCGGTTTTCGGCGGCCTGTGGACAAAGCCTTCTCTCGCCGCGCCCGCGGCGCACTCGTGAGCCAGGATGTCGGCATGGCGCATGCTCCCTCGCACGGCTCGGCGGGCCCTGCCGCGCCGAAGACCACGTTCTTCCTGGTCATGATCCTGGTCTCGGCGCTGCTCGCCACGCTGGCCGGGCTGTGGCTGCTCTGGCCGAACGCCGGCGACGTGCCCGACCGGGTGCCGAACCGGGCCGAGGGCACGTCCTTCGTGGACGTCACGATCGCGGGCCCCGCGGACCCGGCCACGGGGAGCATCCCGGTGGAGCTGGCCGACGGCGGGGCCTCCCGGATGCAGTCGCCCGGTCCGTCGGTCCCGCTCGCCGAGGGCGACCGCATCACAGCCGTGGACATCTCCGGAGTCGCGCAGCCCGGCGTCGACCCGCTCGTGTTCATGGACTTCCAGCGCGAGCTGCCGATCGCGCTGCTCGCCGTCGTCTACGCGCTGGTGGTGCTGCTCGTGGCGCGGTGGCGCGGGCTGGCGGCGATGGCCGGGCTGGGGATCGCGTTCGTGGTACTCCTCGGCTTCACCATGCCGGCCCTGCTCGCGGGGCAGAACGCGTTCGGCGTGGCGCTCGTGACGTCGTCGCTGATCATGTTCGTCACCCTGTACCTGGCGCACGGGTTGTCGGCGCGCACCTCGACGGCGCTGCTGGGCACGCTGGTGGGCCTCGCGCTGACGGCGGGGATCGCCGCCTGGGCGTCGAGCGCCGCGCAGATCACCGGCACCTCCGACGAGGCCTCTGCCTTCCTGCCGTCCAGCGCGCCCCTCGCCGACCTGCGCGGGATCGCGCTGTGCGGCATCGTCCTGGCCGGCCTGGGCGTGCTGAACGACGTGACCATCACACAGGCCTCGGCGGTGTGGGAGCTGCGCGCCGTCGCGCCGACCGCGACCCGGGCGGAGCTCTTCACGAGCGCCATGCGGATCGGCCGCGACCACATCGCCTCGACCGTCTACACGATCGCGTTCGCCTACGTGGGCGCCGCACTGCCGCTGCTCATGATCGTCTGGCTCGTGGACCAGTCGCCGCTCACCGCCCTGACCTCGGGCGAGATCGCTGAGGAGGTGGTGCGCACCCTTGTGGGCTCGATCGGCCTTGTGCTCGCCATCCCCGTGACCACCGCGATCGCCACCCTCACCGTCCCGGGGCCGACGACGGGCCTCGTGGGCGACGCCGGCCTCGAGCCGTCGTCGGACCCCGAGCTGATGGCGCCCGTCTCGGAGGCGTGGGCCGCGCAGGCCCGGGCGTCGGAGTCCTGAACTACGGAGACCTGAACCGCGGTGTCACACACGGCGGGCAGACTGGTCCTGAGGAGAGGACGCACGATGCGCGCAGTGGTGTACGACGAGTTCGGCGGGCCCGACGTGCTGCACCTCGGTGAGGTCCCGGAGCCGGAGGCAGGCCCGGGGCAGGTCCGGGTCCGGGTCGAGGCGGTGGGCCTCAATGCCTTCGACGGCAAGGTCCGTTCGGGAGCCATGGAGCCCGTGTTCCGGACCCGCCTCCCGGCGGTGCCGGGGCTGGAGGTCGTCGGCGTCGTCGACCAGGTGGGGGCGGACGTCGCCGGGGTCGCCCCGGGTGACCGGGTCACCGGGTGGACCAGTCGGGGCGCCGCGGAGCTGGCCCTCCTGAAGCGGTGGGCCCCGGTGCCCGACGGGCTCGCCGTGACGCAGGCGGCCGCGCTGCCCGTGGTGGGCGAGGCCGCCCGGCGGGCGTTGCGCATCCTCGGCCCGCAGCCGGGGGAGACCCTGCTGGTGCACGGGGCCAGCGGCGGCATCGGCGGGCTGGTGACCCAGCTCGCCGTAGCGGCGGGCGTGCGCGTGATCGGCACGGCGTCGCCCGCCAACCAGGGGCGGGTCGCGGCCTACGGGGCGACGCCCACGACGTACGGCGCCGGGCTCGTCGGGCGGGTCCGCGGGCTCACGCCCGTCGTCGACGCCGTGTTGGACACCTCCGGAGCCGGTGTGCTGCCGGACAGCATCGAGCTGCGGCGCGGCACCGACCGCGTGCTGACCCTCACCGACCCGGCGGCGCACGACCTCGGCGTGGAGTTCAACGAGCGGTCCGAGCCCTCGGCCGCCGAACTCGCGGACCTCGTCGGTCTCGTGCTGCGCGGCGAGGTGGCCGTGCCGGTCGCACACGTGCTGCCGCTCGCGGAGGCGGCGCGGGGGCAGGAGCTGGTCGACGGCGGGCACGCCGGCGGCAAGGTCGTGCTCGTGCCCTGACCTGGCGGTTCACCCGTAGTGACCAATGCGGTAGTTTGGGTCACTACGGAGGTGCGCATGCCCAGACCGACCATCCCGGACCGCCGGGAGACCCTGCTCGACGTCGCCGAACGGCTCGTGCTCGACCGCGGCTTCGACGCGATGTCGATGCAGTCCGTGGCGGACGCCGCGGGGGTGAGCAAGGGCGGCGTCTACCGCGAGTTCGCGGGCAAGCACGAGCTGCTCGACGCCGTCCTGCTGCGCTCCACCACCCGGCTCGGCGCACGGGTGGACGAGCTCACGGCGCACCTGCCGCGCCCGGTCGCGCTGAGCGCGCTCTACCGCGCGGGCGTCGAGGCGCTGCTGGCCGACCCGCTGATGTCGGCAGC
>NZ_JBHWZO010000096.1:0-21532 GCF_042728455.1 Promicromonospora sp. NPDC060204 | reverse complement strand
CAGCCTGCGGCTGCGGCCCTTCTCCTGGTGTGTTTCCGGGCCGACGACGAGGCTCACCGCCGGCCCGGTGAGGATCAGCAGCCGCACCCGCCAGGAACACCCTGCGCAATCCATCCCACGGAGTCGGCGAAGCGAGACGTCCCCGGGTAGGTGACCTTCCACCACCCCTTCCGGGACGTGACGACCGTCGAGATTCGAGCGTCGGACCCGATCCTCAGGTCCCGGACGAAGGTGGCGCGCTTGTCCCCGTACGGGCCGTCGGCGTCGAACGAGAGGATCGCGGCGCCCGAGCGGAGCCGCAGCCACGACATGGATCCGTCATCGGCGATCCGCATCACGCGCGTCGTCGCGTTGATCCGCGCGGGTCGGCCGTCGGTCGCCTGCGTCGAGATGGACCCCTCGGTCCAGGTCCTGCGCCGGAACTGCACCGTGTTGGCGTTGTTCACGTCGATGTGGTGCCGGACCCTGGTCCCGTCGGGCTTGCGCACCACCGTGAAGATCTCGACGCCCGCGCGGTAGGTGCCCGGTGCGATGGTCCCGGTGAAGTTGATGCTTCCCCGCGTCAGCATGCCGGTGCTGCTGGTGCGCTTCAGCTCGATGGTGCGCTTACGCACCGGCTGGCGGTCGATCTTCTGGAGCGTGACCTGAGCCTCGGCTCCGAGCAGGGTCCCGCCCGACGCCTTCAGCGCGACGGAGTACCTGAACTGGGCGGACGCGGGGTTGAGTTCCGGGTAGGAGACGCTGCCGTCGATGGTGGCGCCTCGGGCGAACATCGACGTGGTGACCGTGGTGCCCTGGCGCTTGTGGACGTCGACGACCGGCAGCGGCTTGGCCTGTACCGCCGGGGCGACGACCAGGCCGCCGGCGATGAGAGCCGTGGAAGCCGCCAGCGCGACCAGACCACGGCGGAGAAGAGAGCTGCGAGACGTGCTGTGCAGAGACATCGTGCCGTTCCCGTCTTTCGGAGGATGCCCGCCCCGAGCACGTCGCTCGCCGTCGGGCCTTGTACCCACAAGTACGGACAAGTCCCGGGAAACGTTGAGGATGAAGACGACGGAGGGCCGCGGCCCGCGGCCGCGACCCTCCCTCACACCTGCTCCCGGCCGACGGCGGGACCCGCCGCCGGCACCCGTGCTCAGCAACCGCAGAGCTCGGGGATCCAGCCGGTGCCGTCGGCGAAGCGGGAGTTGCCCACGTAGGTGACCTTCCAGTAGCCGTCGCGAGCCTTGACGACCGTCGAGATCCGCCCGTCGGACCCGATCTTCAGGTCCCGCACGAAGACGGCTCTCTTCTCGCCCCACGGGCCGTCCGGGTCGTACGAGAGGATCGCGGAGCCCGAGCGGATGCGGAGCCACGAGACCGAGCCGTCGTCGGCGACCCGGAGCACCTTCGCGGTCGCGTTGATCCGCGCGGGCCGGCCGTCGGTCGCATCGGTCGAGATGCCCGCGTGGACCATGGTGGCGCGGCGGAACTGCACCCGCTGCGCCTCGTTCACGTCGATCTGGTGCCGCACCCGGGTCCCGTCCGCCTTGCGGATCACGGTGAATACCTCGACACCCACGCGGTAGGTCCCGGGGTCGATGGTCCCCGTGAAGTTGATGGCGCCCCGCTTGATCATGGCGGTGCTGCTGGTGCGCTTCAGGACGATCGTGCGCTTGCGCACCGGCTGCCGGTCGATCTTCTGGAGCGTGACCTCGACCTCCGACCCCAGCATGGTGCCGCCGGAGGCCTTGAGGGCGACGGTGTACCCGAACCTGGCCGGGCGGACCTGCTCCGTCTCCGAGTTGCCCCAGATCGTGGAGCCCGAGGCGTACATCGACGTGGTGACCGTCGTGCCCTGGCGCTTGTGGACGTCGACCACCGGCAGCGACGCCGCCTGTGCCGCCGGGGCGACGACCAGGCCGCCGGCGAGGAGGGCCGTGGCGGAGGCCAGCGCGACCAGGCCGCGGCGGAAGAGAGAGGTACGAGACGTGCTGTGCAGAGACATCGTGGTGTTCCCGTCCTTCGGAGGATGCCCGCCCCGAGCACGTCGCTCGCCGTCGGGCCTTGTACCCACAAGTACGGAGAGCCGCCGGGAATCGTTGTGGATGAAGACGGCGGAGGGCCGCGGCCCGCGGCCGCGACCCTCCCTCGTCCCTGTCCCGGCCGGCGGCGGGATGTGCCGCCGGCTCGGTGCGGTCAGCAGCCGCAGCCGACGTCGCCCTGCCCGATCCACGCCACGGAGGAGGCGCGGCTCGAGGTCCCCTGGTAGGTGACCTTCCACCAGCCCTTGCGGGACTCGACGAGCGTCGAGATCCGGCCGTCGGCCCCGATCTTCAGGTCCCGCACGAAGACGGGCTTCTTCGGCTCGTTCGGACCGTCGGCGTCGAAGGAGAGGACGGCGGTGCCGAAGTGGTTCGGCCCCCACGCTAGAGTCCCGCGGTCGATGGTCAGCACGCGCGTGGTGGCGTTGATCCGTGCGGAACGGCCGTCCGTCGCCTGCGTGCTGATGGTCCCGGTGGTCCGGGTGTCACGGCGGAGCTGCACCGACTTGCCGTTGCTCACGTCGACGAGGTGCCGGACCCGGGTGCCGTCCGGCTTGCGCACCACCGTGAACACCTCGACGCCCACGCGGTAGGTCCCGGGGAGGATGACCGCCCCGTTGAAGTTCAGGGTTCCCCTGCTGAAGAAGCCGGTGGTGGTGCGGTTCATCTCGATGGTGCGCTTGCGCACCTGCCGGCTGTTGACCTTCTGGACCGTGACCTCGACCTCCGCGCCCAGCATGGTCCCGCCGGACGCCGCGAGGGAGACCGTGTAGCCCACCTTCGCGGGGTAGAGCTTCTGCTGCTCCACGTCGCCCGTGATGATCGAGCCCGACGCGAACATCGACGTGGTGACCGTCGTGCCCTGGGACTTGTGGACGTCGACCACCGGCAGCGCCGAGGACTGCGCCGCCGGGGCCACGACGAGGCCCCCGGCGAGCAGGGCCGCGGAGGTGGCCAGCGCCACCAGCCCGCGGCGGAGGAGCGGGGTGCGGGACGTGTTGTGCAGAGACATCGCGAGTTTCCTGTCCGTTCGACGGTGCCTGTCCCGCCGCGCACACCGCTCAGCGCCAGGCTCCACCCCCATCCACGGACGGGCGCACCAGAACGTTGTGGGTGAAGAAAACACGAGAGCGCCCGCCCGGTCGGAACCGGACGGGCGCTCTGCGTCTCGTGCTTGCTACCGCTCGGTGGCGCCGATCATCGGCAGGCCGAACGACAGCCCGACGGCGAGGATGCCGCCCACGAACAGGTACGGCGACGACGCCGCGTCACCGATCGAGCCGACGGCCATCAGCGCGAACCCGCCCAGGAACAGGGCGAAGCACACGATGAAGCGAACCACCAGCGCCGCCGTGGGCTCCTGCTTCTGCCTGCGTGCCACCTCGAAGTTGCTCATGGGGCAAATCTACCGCCCTACCGGCTCGTGCCGACGGTCAGCTCGCCGCGCGCCCCGTTGACCGTGACGGTCACCGTGGCCCGGCCCGCGCGCAGGGCCGTCAGCGCGTGCGTCGCGGGGTCGAGCGCGACCACCGCGTGGCGGGAGCAGTCCCGCAGGGCGGCGCGGCCCCGCTCGTCCGTCACGCACACGTCCGAACCGCCCCAGCGCGCCGAGACGGGCCAGGCCACGGGCACCTCCCGGGTCCCGTCCTGCACGACGACGGCGCTCACCACCGCGGTGCCGCCCACCTCGAGCGACTCCGGCCCGGAGACCGTCACCTGCTCGGCGCGGGTGTTGACCTCCCAGGCCAGCCAGGGGTCGGTGGACCGGCCGCCGCCCGACGGCCCCGACACCTTGCCCGACGCCGGGTGGACGCCCAGCATCGACCAGCCGGTGAAGCCGCCGTCGGCCGGGGTGCTCGCCGGGCCCTTCCCGGAGTTGCCGTTGACCAGGTACGGCACACCGTCCTGCGTGCTCGCGTGGAAGACGCCGACGTGGGAGCCCACCGAGGCGATCGACTTGCCGGACGTCTCCTCGAAGTCCTCGAACCACCCGCGCAGCGTGTCCGCCTCCAGGCGGTCGGTGAGCTGGCTGGCCTTGGTCGGCAGCGGGTCGTCGAGGGGGTGGTGCGCGAACACCAGCACGCCGGTGACGGCGCGGTCGGTCGCGGCGTCGTCGAGCGCCTCGCGCAGCATCTGCACCTGCGCGAAGTCCGTGCCGAGGCGGCCCGACGACGAGTCGAGCATGACGAGCCGCGTCGTGCCGCCCGTGCGCCCCGGCGTCGGGACGTCCAGCACGCGGGTCCGCTCGCCGAACTCCTCCTCGAAGTTGGCGATCGAGCCGCCCATCACCTCGTGGTTGCCGGGCAGGTAATACCAGGGGAAGTCGGCGTCGGCGAGCTCCTCGGTCAGCACGCGCCGGGCGAGGTCGAAGTCCTCGGGAGCGGCCTCGTCCACCAGGTCGCCGTTGATGACCAGCAGGTCCGGGTCGTCGGCGACGATCTCGCGGAGCGCGTCGCGGGCACCGGCCACGGCACCCGACTCCGGGTCGCGCGCCACGAACTGGGCGTCGGACAGGACGGCCACCCGCAGGGGCGCGTCGTCAGTGGCGCCGTCGGCGGCCACGACCGGGTCCTCGACGCGGGGCGCCTCGGGGGCGTCCACGGCGGGCGGCACCTGCGCGGCGATCGCCGACAGGGTCAGCGTGCCCGTGTACTGCTCGCCCGCCGTCGTCTCCAGCGCGCGCACGCGCTGCAGCTTGAGCGGGAACGCGACGCCGTCGGGCACCGGGAAGGTGACCTGCCGCCAGCCGGTCCAGGTGACCTCGGGGCCGTCGAGCTGCGTGACCACCCCGTCGCCCTGCCGCACCTGGAGCCGCAGCCAGGCGCCGTGGCCGTCGCCGTCCACCCACATCGTCACCGCGCGGGGCGCGCCGGGCAGCTCGCGCCCGCCCGCCGCGGCCTCGGGCAGCACCGCGTACTGGCCGCGCGTGGCCGTCGACCTCGTGAAGTCGTACGTCATCCGCAGGCCCGCGGCGCCGTCGTGGCCCGCCGCCGCGGCGAGCGAACCGCCCGGCGCCCGGTCGTTCGCCGAGGTCCAGGAGGCGGCGTCAGCGAAGTCGGCTACGACGTCCTCCTCCAGGCTGACCGTCACGGCCACCTCGGTGGTCAGGTACGTCCCGTCCAGGCCGGGCACGGACAGCTCGAACGTGGTGCCGCCCACCGCCGCGAGCGCGCGGACCTCGAAGGACCCGTCGGCCTGGGGGACGAGCTCCGCGACCGGTTCGCGGGTCGCGCGCACCCCGGCGAGCCGCGGCTCGCCCGGCTCGGTCGCCGTCACGGTGACGTCCCGCGCCTCGATCGGCGCCGAGAACCCCCGCGCGTCGTAGCCGGTCAGCACGAGCGGCGCGGTCGCGTCGGCGTCCTCCAGCCCGATCACCGGCGTGTCCACGCCCGTCCGGACGAGGTCGCCCAGCACCTCCACCTCGGTGGTGCCGGTGGCGAGGCCGAAACGAGTCAGCGACGCCGCGGTCACCGTGGTGCTGCCGGTCCGGCGGCCGGTGACCACGCCGTCCCGCACGGACGCGACCCGCCCGTCGCGGGCGCGCCAGGAGGACGGTTCGGTGGCGACGGGGCCCATCGTGTCGTCGTACCCCTTGCCGGTCAGGGTGCGGTGCAGGCCGGGGAAGACGCGGTCGGCGTCGTCCGCCGGGACCGTGGTGCGCACGTCGTAGGCCGCGACGCGGCCCGAGCCGGCGGGCACGTACAGGCCGAGGCCGTTCGCGTCGGACCGCTCGTAGCCGTCGGACGGGCTGTTCAGGATCGTGTTGGCGGCGTCGCCGGGCAGCCGGGCGACCATCTCGGACGAGCCGCCGCCGTCGAGGTTGATCGCGTCGTCGGCGCCGAGCTGGGCCATGAGCTCGCCCAGCTCGTAGAGGTTCATCCCGATGCTGTGGGTCTGGCGGCCGTCCACCACCACGAAGTACGCGCGCGTGCCGGCCGCGTCGAAGCCGACCGCGGTCCGCGGGTGCCGCAGCTCCACGTGGTCGCCGGTCGCGGAGGTGACCTCGCCGTCCTCCAGGAGCGGGTCCTCCGGCCCGCCGCCGATCGCGACGGCGACGTCGCCCGCGTCCGCGCGGACGCCGTAGGCCAGGTCCACGCGGTCGCCCGGCCGCAGCGCGGCCAGCGCGTCGGCCGCGGCACCGGGCCGGGCCACGACGGCGCGCGTGCCGTCCGGGAGCTGCCCGTCCCCGGGCCGCCCGACGGCGGTCACGGTGCCGTCGGCGTCGACCGTCACCTCGACCCCCTGCTCGCCGGCCGCCAGGGGGCGGGCGCGCGTGAAGTCGCCCCACCCGGCGTCGAACACGGCCACCCCGCCCTGGGGCAGGGCCGTGACGTTCAGGCCGCTGACCGGGAGCTCGGTGCGGGCGCCGGTGTCGCCGGCCGGAGCACTGCCCGACCCCGCGGCCCAGCTCACCGAACCCTCCAGGAAGATCTGGGCGAGCCGCCCCACGCCGTCCGACCCGAACGCGACCGACCGCTCCCGGCCGGGGGACGCGGACTTGACCAGCGTGCCGTCGTCGATGCTCGCGCCGAGCGCGGCGCCCGAGTTGTTGATGTCGAAGTAGTCGCCGTTGATCGCGGCGATCGCGCCACGCGAGGACGCCATCTCGGAGACCGGCGCGGTGTCGGCGACGTGCTCCGCGCCCACGTAGCCGACGCGCACGGTGCCCCGGGGCACCCGCCCGTCGGCACCCGTCGCGCCGAGGTCGGCGACGAGCACCTTGCCGCTGAGCCAGCCGTCCTCGCCCAGCCGCGCGAACCGCGTGAGCTCGAGCCCGGGCGCGATCCGCCGCTCCTCGCGGCGGGTGACGATGGCGTCACCGTCGTCGTCGAGCCGGAGCGGGGTGACTTCTCCGGAAGTTTCCGCGGATCCGCCGGGCGGCAGCGGAGCGCTCGCGAAGGGCGTCGGCGCGGTCAGCGCCGTGGCGGCGCGCGGCACGTCCTCCGGTGCGGGCAGCGGCGCCGCAAAGGCGCCGCTCGCGGGGGCCACGAGAAATGCGGTGGCAACTGTGCAGGTCAGCGCTTTGGTGAGTATTCCTCGCGGCTTTTCCGGCCGCGTGCCGGACATGACTCGTCGCATGCTCGTTCCTTCTGGGGAGTCGGGGGAGCGTTCTGCGGCAGGGTTGCGCGGCGAGGTTATGGCCCAACGACCAAAGTGTGAATATCACCCGAATCGCAACGTTGTTCACTGAACGCGAAACATGGGCGAGTTCGGGTGACACTACGATGCGTTCGTGGCAAACACGTCCCCGGCCTTCGACCAACGTCCTGCCCGTGTGCGCACGGACTGGGGCATCTCCGGTGCGCTCGCCCTCACCGCCACCGATGCGCGCTCGTCGCTCGTGGTCGTGGTGGACGTGCTCTCCTTCTCGACCACGGTCACCGTCGCCTGTGAGCAGGGCGCCGGCGTGTACCCGTTCCCGTACCACGATCCGGCCGGGGCGGCCCGGCTCGCGCGCACGATGCGCGCCGCCCTCGCCGGCCCGCGGTGGGAGGACGGCATCAGCATCTCGCCCGCGTCACTGCAGGACCTCGACGCCGAGCGCCTCGTGATCCCGTCCCCGAGCGCCGCGCAGATCTGCCACACCATCGCCAACCGCGGCGCCCTGATCGTCGCCGGCAGCCTGCGCAACGCGAAGGCCGTGGCCGGCCTCGCCGCAGCACACCTGGCCGCGTCCGAGCGGCACGACGTCGTGCTGGTCCCCGTGGGCGAACGCTGGCCCGACGACACGCTGCGCCCCGCGCTGGAGGACTACCTGGCCGTCGGCTCCATCGCCGCGCGGCTCACCGCGATGCTGCCCGACGTGAGCATCTCCCCCGAGACCGAGGCCACGGTCACGCTGTGGAAGGGCACCCGGGACATCGTCGACTCCGTGGGCGGCACGGCGAGCGGCCGCGAGCTGCTCGACTCCGGGTTCGCCGACGACGTCATGATCGCCACCGAGGTCGACGCCACCGACGTGGTGCCGGTGCTGATGGACGGCGCGTTCGTGCCGCTGGGACACCGCGTCGCCGCGGCCCGCAGCCGCCGGAACGTGGGCGCGAGCGCCCGCTAGTCCCGTGTGAGCCGGCCCGCGAGGGCCGTCACGATCCGGACGTCGCCGTCGAGCCAGGGCACGTCGTCCAGCTCGGCCGCCGTGAGCCAGCGCAGCTCGTCGTGGTCCTGGAGCGGCTCGGGCGTGCCGTCCGACGGCAGCACGAACCACACCCGCATGCGGTGCCGTTCCGTGATCGGCCAGGCGCCGTCGTCGGGCCCGGGCACCTCGGCGCCGACGTCGACCCGCACGCCGAGCTCCTCGACGAGCTCGCGGCGCAGCGCCTCGACGTGCGTCTCGCCGGGTTCCACCTTGCCGCCGGGGAGCTCCCAGCGGCCGGCGAGCGCCGGCGGCGCCGAGCGCCGGGCGGCGAGCAGCCGGGTGGGCCGGGCCAGGTCGTCCACGATCGCGGCGGCGACCACGTCGATGAGGGTCTGCTGCATGCCGAGCAGTCTCCCACCCGGCCCGTCCGGCCGGTCCGGGTCCGGCCGGAGCGACGAGCCATCACGTCCGGACACAGCACGACGACGGCGCCTCTGGGGAATGGCGCCGTCGTCGGGTAACTGCTGCGTGTCAGGCGACGATGTCGAACTCGTTCGCCTTGGCGATCGCCTCCGCGCGTGAGGACACGCCGAGCTTGCGGTACACACTGCGTACCTGCGTCTTCACCGTGTTGCGGGTGACGTAGAGCCGTCGAGCGATCTGCTCGAGTGTGGCGTCCTCGGTGAGGTTCGCCAGGATCACCCGCTCACGACGAGTGAGGCTGGGGAGACGGTGGTCAAGGGTCATCGCGGTCATGGTCGTTTTCCTCCACACAGCGGCCGGTTCTGGGGTTCCGGCCTACGGTTGCTGCTATGAGAAGGACTCAGCGGCCGCAACTTCATGACGCGGTTCTGAAAGAACTTCTTGACTGTTACCTTTCCGAGATCAAAACCGCCCCCCGAGCGCACGAAAGTGCATCTCAGGGGGCGGTTTCGCCCACGGCCCCGACAGACCTGGGGCCGGTCAGGCCCCGGTGTGCTCCGCGTACTGCGCCGCGGTGAGGAGCTCGCCCGCGCCGGACACCTCGACCTTGAAGAGCCAGCCCTTGCCGTACGGGTCCTGGTTGACGATCTCCGGGTTGTCCACGGCCTCGGTGTTCACCTCGGTCACGGTGCCGCTCACCGGGGAGTAGAGCTCGGACACCGACTTGGTGGACTCGATCTCGCCCACCACGGAACCCGCCTCGATGGTGGCGCCCACCTCGGGCAGCTCCAGGTAGACCACGTCGCCGAGCGCCTCGGCCGCGACGTCGGTCACGCCGATGACGGCGGGGGTGGACTGGTCCAGCCACTCGTGCTCGGTGGTGTACTTCAGGTTCTCGGGGAAGTCAGCCATGACAGCTCCTTGCGTGTAGGTCAGTTCTGAGGACGACGGTAGAACGGCATGGGCACCACCACGAACGGTTCGGCCCGTCCGCGCACGTCGACGGCGAGCTCGGTGCCCTCGGCCGACACCTCGGGCGTCACGTAGGCCATCGCGATCGGGTAGCCGAGCGTGGGCGACGGCGCCCCGGACGTCACGCGCCCGACGACGGCCCCCACCTCGGTGCCGACGCCGCGCTGCACCACGTCGTAGTCCGCCCGCGCGGGGCGACGCCCCTCGCCGCGCAGCCCGACGAGCACCCGAGCGGGCGCCGACTCCTTGCGCGCGGCCAGGGCGTCCCGGCCGACGAACGGGATCGGCGTGCCGTCCTCGGTCGCCTTGTCGAGCCGCACCACGCGGCCCATCCCGGCCTCGAAGGGCGTGGTCGTCGTGTCGAGCTCGTGGCCGTAGAGCGGCATGCCGGCCTCGAGGCGCAGCGAGTCGCGGGCCGAGAGTCCGGCCGGGACCAGCCCGAGGGGCTCGCCCGCGGCGAGCAGCGCGCGCCAGAGCGCGACGGCCCGGTCGGCGGAGACCCAGAGCTCGAACCCGTCCTCGCCGGTGTAGCCGGTGCGGCCCACGAGCAGCGGCTCGCCCTGGAACCGCATGCCCATGCACGCGTAGTACTTGAGGTCGGCGAACGCGGTGCCGCCCGAGATCTCGGCGTCCTCCACGAGGCCCTCGGTGGCGAGCATGATCTCGACCGCCCGCGGACCCTGCACCGCGATCAGCGCCTGACCCGGCTGGACGTCCTTGAGCACCACGTCGAACCCGGCGGTGCGCTCCTGCAGCTTGCCGAGCACCAGCTCGGCGTTCGCGGCGTTCGCGATGACGGAGTACGCGCCGGGGGCGTCGTGGTAGACGATCAGGTCGTCCAGCACGCTGCCGTCCTCGGCGCAGATCATCGAATAGCGCGCGCCCATCTCGCGGACCTTCGAGATGTAGCCGACGAGGGCGTGGTCGAGGAACGCCGCGGCGTCTGGCCCCGTCACGTTGATGTTGCCCATGTGCGACAGGTCGAACAGGCCGGCGGCGTCGCGCACGGCCCGGTGCTCGGCCAGGTCGGACGTGTAGCGCAGCGGCATCAGCCAGCCGCCGAACGGCGTCATCGAGGCGCCGAGCGCCACGTGCTCGTCGTACAGCGGAGTCCTACGGTCCTCACCCATCGGTCATTCCTCTCGTCGGCGTCGTGTCGGATGTACGGGTCACCCGGGTGACCTGCACGTCTGACAGCTCCGGCTCGGTCTGGCAGGTCACTCGGCGAAGGCCTCGACCGGCGGGCACGAGCACACCAGGTTGCGGTCGCCCTTGGCGCCGTCGATGCGGCGCACCGGCGGCCAGTACTTGTTCCCGCGGAGCGAGGCGACGGGGAACGCGGCCAGCTCGCGCGGGTACGCCTTGGTCCACTCGTCCGTCATGACCGACGCCGCGGTGTGCGGCGCGCCGCGCAGCGGCGACTCCTCGGCGGTCCAGCGGCCCGCCGCCACGGCGTCGATCTCGCCGCGGATGGCGATCATCGCGTCGACGAACCGGTCGAGCTCGGCGAGGTCCTCCGACTCCGTGGGCTCCACCATGAGCGTGCCCGGCACGGGGAACGCCAGCGTGGGAGCGTGGAAGCCGTAGTCCATGAGCCGCTTGGAGACGTCCTCCGCGGTCACGCCGGTCTCGGCGGTGATCTTGCGCAGGTCGAGGATGCACTCGTGCGCCACCAGGCCGTTCGGGCCCGTGTACAGCACGGGGAAGTGCGGGTCGAGCCGGCTCGCCACGTAGTTCGCGGTGAGGACGGCGGCCTTGGTCGCCTCGGTCAGCCCGTCCGGCCCCATGAGCGCCACGTAGGCGTACGAGATCGGCAGGATGCCCGCGGAGCCGTAGCGCGTCGAGGCCACGGGGATGCCCGCCGCCCCGGCCTCGCCCTGCCCGAGACCCGGCGTCGGGTCGCCCGGGAGGAAGGGCACGAGGTGCTCGGCCACCGCGACCGGGCCGACGCCGGGGCCGCCGCCGCCGTGCGGGATGCAGAACGTCTTGTGCAGGTTCAGGTGCGAGACGTCGCCGCCGAACTCGCCCGGCCGCGCCAGGCCGACCAGCGCGTTCAGGTTGGCGCCGTCGATGTACACCTGGCCGCCGGCCTCGTGCACCAGGTCGCAGACCTCGCGCACGTGCTCCTCGTACACACCGTGCGTGGACGGGTAGGTGATCATGATCCCGGCCACCTGCGGGCCGTGCTGGTCGAGCTTGGCGCGCAGGTCGTCGAGCAGGATCTCGCCGTCGTCCGCCGTGGACACCACCACGACCCGCAGGCCCGCGAGCGCCGCCGAGGCCGCGTTGGTGCCGTGCGCGGACGCCGGGATGAGCACGATGTCGCGGTGCTCCTCGCCGCGCGACGCGTGGTAGCCCTTGATCGCGAGCAGGCCGGCGAACTCGCCCTGGCTGCCCGCGTTGGGCTGCACGGAGACGGCGGCGTAGCCGGTGATCTCGGCGAGCTGGCTCTCCAGCGCGGTGACGAGCTCGGTGTAGCCCTGCGTCTGGTCGACCGGGGCGTACGGGTGGATGTCCGCGAAACCGGGCCACGAGATGGCCTCCATCTCGGCGGTCGCGTTGAGCTTCATGGTGCAGGAGCCCAGCGGGATCATGGTGCGGTCCAGCGCGAGGTCCTTGTCGGAGAGCTTGCGCAGGTAGCGGAGCATGCTGGTCTCGGAGCGGTGGCTGTGGAAGATCGGGTGCTGGAGGAAGTCGGTGGTTCGCTTCAGTCCGGCGGGGAGGCTCGCTTCCGCGGAGAAGTCAGCGAACGCTCGCGCGGGAGCGTTCACGGGCGCCAGGGCGCCCTCCACTTCGGGAAGGGATACTCCCGCGCGAGCATTCGCCGACTTCTCCGCTCCCTGCACCGTGTTGGCCTCTGCGGTGGGGGTCGGCTCCAGGCCCAGGGTGGTGAGGACGGAGGTGGTTACTGCCGCGACGTCCTGAGCCGTTGTGGTCTCGTCCGTGCTGATCTGGACGTGGTTCGCGTCCGGGACGTAGAGGTTGTAGCCGGCGTCGGCTGCTGCTCGGGCGATCTCCTGGGCCTGGCCCGGGGTGTTCAGGCGGATGGTGTCGAAGAAGGTGGTGTGCTCGATCTCGACGCCCGCGGTGCTCAGGGCTGCTGCCAGGTCTGCCGCGTGGGTGTGGACGCGGGTGGCGATCGCCTTGAGGCCCTCCGGGCCGTGGTAGACCGCGTACATGCTGGCCACGATGGCCAGCAGGGCCTGGGCGGTGCAGATGTTGCTCGTGGCCTTCTCGCGGCGGATGTGCTGCTCGCGGGTGGCCAGGGCGAGGCGGTAGCCCGAGGCGCCGTCGACGTCGATGGAGACGCCGACCAGGCGGCCGGGGAGCTGGCGCTCCAGGCCCTTCTTCACCGCCATGTAGGCGGCGTGCGGGCCGCCGTAGAACAGCGGGACGCCGAAGCGCTGCGCGGAGCCCACCGAGATGTCGGCGCCGAGCTCGCCCGGGCTGGCCAGGAGCGTCAGGGCGAGCAGGTCGGTGGCGACGGTGACGAGCGCGCCGGCGGCCTTGGCCTCGGCGATCACGCCGCGGGCGCCGAGCACGCGACCGGAGGCACCGGCCTGCTGCAGCACGAGACCCACGAGCTGGCCGGCCGGGAGCTCGGCGGGGAGGCCCGCCTGCAGGCCGTTCGAGAGGTCCGCGACGACGACCGGGAGGCCGATCGCCTCGGCGCGGCCCCGGGCCACTGCGAGCGACTGCCCGAACAGGTCGGCGTCCAGGACGACGTAGCCCTCCTTGGCCCGCGAGGCGCGCCACATCAGGGCGACGGCCTCGGCGACGGCGCTGGCCTCGTCGAGCAGGGAGGCGTTCGCGATCTCGAGGCCCGTGAGGTCCTCGACCGCGGTCTGGAAGTTGAGGAGCGCCTCGAGCCGGCCCTGGCTGATCTCCGGCTGGTACGGCGTGTAGGCCGTGTACCAGGCGGGCGACTCGAGCACGTTGCGGCGGATGACGGCGGGCGTGTGCGTGCCGTAGAAGCCCTGCCCGATCATCTGGGTCTTGACCTGGTTCTTGCCCGCGAGCTCGCGGAGGTGCGCGAGCACCTCCGCCTCGGTGCGGGCGGCCGGCAGGTTCAGCGGCGCCTGGCTGCGGATCGCCTTGGGGACGGCCCGGTCGACGAGGGTGTCCATCGTGTCGATGCCGAGCTGGTCCAGCATGGTGCGGACCTCGCGGCCGCGCGGGCCGAGATGCCGGTCGGCAAAGACGTCGGGGTTGTGGGGCGTGCTCACGGCGGGCTCCTGGCTGTCCGAGGGCGTGGGGACGACTGCGGTCCCTCCCCGCTCTGTCATCGGACCCGTGCCCGCTCGCGGGCATGCGTCGACCTGAGAGTTTTGCCGGTCCGTCATGTTCCCTCCCGGACAGCGGGGAGGAGGGCGGGACGCGCCGGCTTGCACCGTCGGTGGAGCCGGCGCACCGGTTGCCCGGTGGCGGCTCGCTTTCCAGAGTTGCCTCGCCGCGGCGGTACGGGGGCCTGAGAGATTCCCGGGGAGGAAATTGCTCCTTCGGCGCCGGGTCGCGCGGCGTCTGGACGACGACGGCGCGGGGCCGGACTCTCCCGCCGCGGTTCTGGCGGCACGGTCCTGGTCGAGCTGATCGAGATCGAGCCGATCGAGCCAGGGCCGTTGAAGATGTTCAGTTATGCGGACATCGTAGCGGCGCAGTCGGGCTACCGGCGCTACCCCAGGTCGATCTCCCGGGCCGCCACGACCATCTCGTCCACGACGGCCCGGACGATCGGGCCCGGCTCGTGCCGGTTCTGCCGGTGCCGCACCACGAGCCGCCGCGAGCCGAGCCCGGCGAGCGCCACCACGGCGACGCCGTCGGGCACCTCCTGCTGGAGGGCCAGGGCCGGCAGCATCGCGACGCCCTGGCCGGCGGCGACCAGGGAGATCGCGGTGTCGAAGTCGTTGTAGGCGTGGCGCGTCTCGAACGTCGTGCCGAGCTGCGCGGCGAGCCGGCTCGCGGCGCGCTCGGCCGCCGAGCCGGCCTGCGGGCCCACCCACGTGAGGGTCGCGAGGTCGTCCAGCCGCTCGGGCTCGGGCAGGCTGGTGGGGACCACGATGCGCCACGGCTCGTCGAGCAGCGGCACGTCGTGCGCACCGCGCGGGGCCGGGGCGTCGACGGCGACGTCGCGCTCCAGCACCACCGCGTCCAGGTCGCCGGCGCGCAGCCGGCGCACGGAGTCGGTCGGGTCGTGCTCCTGGACGTCGACCTCGATGTGCGGGTGCCGTTCCGCGAGCGAGACGAGCATCGGCGCGACGACGGTACGGATCGCCGTCTGGATGGACCCGACGGAGATCCGGCCCGTGAGCTCGCCCTCCAGGGCGGCCACGGCCTGCCGCGCCTGGACGAGCTCCGCCTCGATGCGTTCGGCCGCGTCGGCGAGCACCCGGCCGGCAGGCGTCAGCGTCACGCCGCGGGGCCCCCGGTCCAGCACGTCGATACCCTCTTCCGCCTCCAGCCTGGCGATCTGCTGGGACACGGCGGACGGCGTGACGTGCAGGAGGTCGGCCGCCGCCAGCACCCCGCCGGCACGATGCACGGCAAGGAGGAAAGCGAGTCTTCGCGGGTCAGTGGCCATGTAGCGATGCTACATCCCGGAGTCACAAACATTCGATTGTGCTGAAGCCGGATCTGGCTCATGATTGACCCTGGCAGCGGCTGGACCCAGCACCTCCCGGACCGTCGGCCACCCTTCCCCCATGGATACCGGTTCTCGGTCTCCGCCACATCCTCGAATCGTTTCGAGCAGGTTCCCCAGGAGTTCCTCATGTCCCTCATGCTGGTCGTCACCGTCCTCGGCTGGGTTGGCGCCATCGCCGGCCTCGTGGCCTATGCCATGGTCAGCCGCGGGCGCTGGAGCGCCGATTCCCTCGCGTTCCAGGGGACCAACATGCTGGCCGCCATGACCTTGCTCAGCGTGGCCGCCGCCAACGGCATCTGGCCGTCCGCCGCGTCGAACATGGCCGCCCTCCTGATCGGTGTGAACGCGGTGTTCACCGTGGTGCGCGGCAAGAAGCGCGCCGCGAAGCAGGCGGCCGCGCTGCGCGTCGTCGAGGACGCCGTCGACACGGTGCCGGACCACGTTCCGGACCACCTCGCCGACCACGCGCCGGCACAGCGGTCCGCGGTCAGCTACCGCGCGTTCGCCGAGGCCGCCTGACGGGCTGACCCCCGTCACCGCTCCGCGGGATCCGGTGTCTCCCCCCGGATCCCGCGGAGCGCTGCCGTTGCAGGGCGTGCGGGATGTGGTGCGCTGGGACCATGAGACCGCGCATCCAGCAGGTGGTGCTCGACACCACGAACGCCCGTGCCCTCGCCGAGTTCTACCGCGAGCTGTTCGGGCTCACCTACCGCGCCGGCGACGAGGCCCCGCCGGAGGGCGACCCGGACCCGAACGGCCACGACTGGCTGGTCCTGCACAACGACGACGGCGCCCACCTCGCGTTCCAGCAGGTGTACGACCTGCCGCGCTCGACCTGGCCGGAGTCCGGCATCCCCCAGCAGCTCCACCTCGACACGACGGTGCCGGACGTCGACGCCCTCGCCGAGGCACGCGACCGCGCCCTCGCGCTCGGCGCGACGCTGCTCTACGACCGGTCGGACGATCCCGAGGAGCCTCTCTACGTCTTCGGCGACCCGATGGGCCACCCCTTCTGCGTCTTCGTGGGCTGACGGGCTCGGCCCGACGCCGGACGCGCGGCGCTACGCCGTCGGACGGGTGAACGTCACGTCCACGACCAGCGCGCGGTGGTCCGAGACCCCGGTGTCCACGGCCCGGCCCTCCACGGAGCCGATGCGCCCGCCCGGGATGTCGCCGTCCGGCCCCGGGGCCACGCCCTCGTCGAGGAGGACGTGGTCGATCTGGAACCGCGGGTCGTGCCGGGGGAACGTGTCGCCCGTCGCGAGGGGACGCCAGCCGGTGCGGTCGGCGGGCACCGATCCCCGCAGGTTGAAGTCGCCCAGCAGGATCAGGGGGCGCCGCAGCCCGACGAGCCGACGGCGCAGGTAGTCCACCTGACGTTCCGCGTGCCGTTCGCCCGGGGTGCCCCGGCGGTAGCCGGCGACGCTCCGCGCCATCCCGCCCGCCCAGCTCACGGCGGAGAACCGGTACACGCTCAGGTGCGTGCACACCACGGTGACCGGGCCCGACGGCGCGTCGACCCGGGCCGCGAGCGCCACCCGCGGCTCGTCGGTGCCGAGCTGTACGCGGCCCCACACCCAGGGCGTCGCGGGCGGCAGCAGCAGGGTGTGCCAGCTCAGGACGGGGAACCGGGACAGCAGCGCGATGCCGTAGCCGGGCGCGCCGGGCCGTTCCGCCCGGCGGGCGCGACGTCGGATGCCGGGGTAGCGGAACGGGCCGGCGAGCGCGGGCCGGAACCGGTGGTCGGCGGCGCCCATCGCGGCCGCGCAGAGTGCCGCCTGGTCCGCTCCCCCGGAGCGCGCCTGCCCCTGGTCGACCTCCTGGAGCCCCACGACGTCGGCGTCGAGCGCGGCGACGGCCCGGGCGAGGCGGTCGTTGTCAACGCGACCGTCCAGGCCGAGGCCGTGCTGGACGTTGAACGTGGCGATGCGCACGTGTCGATCCTGTCCTCGGCGTGCGGCGGGCGCCACCCCGGCTCGCGGGTGCCACCCCGGCTCGAGAGTGCCGGGACCGGACCTTTCTGCGGCGACCGTGCAACCTTTGACCCAGGTCCGCCGTAGTGGGTGGCATGACGCAGGAGAGCGGGACGACCGTGAGCAACCTTCGGACGGGCGAGCCATCGGGCGACGACCGGGCCGGCGACGTGCAGGTCTCGGTCGTGCGCTCCCGCGACGCGGAGTTCACCGAGTTCGTCCGGGACTGCGGGCCGTACCTCTACCGGACCGCGTACCTGCTGTGCGGGGACCCGCACCACGCGGAGGAGCTGGTCCAGTCGACGTTCGAGCGGGTCTACCGCACCTGGGCCAAGGTCAGGCCGGGCACGCAGCGCGCCTACGCGCGCCAGATCCTGGTCAACCTGCGCATCGACGGCTGGCGGCACACCCGCCGCGAGTCGTTCCCGGGCGACGACAAGATCCCCGTCACGCCGACCTCGGACCATGCGGGGCACGTGGTGCTGCGCGACGAGCTGGTCCGCGGGCTGGCGCAGCTGCCGGTCAGCCAGCGGCGGGTCGTGGTGCTGCGGCACCTGCTGGACCTGCCCGAGGCGGAGGTCGCCCGGGAGCTCGGGATCGCCGTCGGCACGGTCAAGGCGGCCAACTCGCGCGGCCTGGCCCGGCTGCGGGACCTGCTCGTGGCGCAGACCGAGACGATCGAGCCGGCGGCCTTCGACGAGCAGACCGTGCTCGACCGGAGCCGGGCGGCGCTGCGCCGGCGCCGGGCCCGGCAGGCGGTCGGGGCCGCGTGCGTGGTCCTCCTGCTGGTGCTCGGGGTCGTGACGCGTGGGCCGGTGCCGTTGCCCGTCGTGGGCCCGGTGGTGCTGCCGGGCGGGGACCTGATCGCGCGCCTGTTCGACGACGGCCGGGTCGAGCGCACCGACGGGTTCACGCCGGAGCCGGGACCGGACCTGGCGGGCAGCACGCCCCTCGCCTGCCCCGAGGAGCTCCCCGGTCCGACGCCGGCCCGGGCACCGAAGGCCGGCGAGGATGTCGGCATGGTGTTCGAGCCCGTCGTGGTCGACGCCGCCGACGCCCGCCCCCTGAGCTGCTACGACGTCGACGTCGAGGCAGTCATGCCCGGCTCCCTCGACGAGGCGGGTCTGTCGGTCGCCGCCAACGGGGAACCGCTGCCCGATCCCAACGGGCTCTCCGGCTCCGGCGAGATCTGGAACTTCGACACCGCGGACCTCTACGACGACGACGAGGAGACCGACGACGCGTCCATCGGGGCGAGCACCTGGGCGGGCGACGGCTCGGGGACTTCGATCAGCCTGACGCGATACCAGGGCTGGAGGGCGTTCCCGACCGGCCTCGCCTCCGCCGGAGACCGGGTGATCTGGGGCGAGATCGCAGCTGCGGACGCGTCGCCGCGCATGAGCTTTCTCCGCGCGCACGTCCCCGACACGACCTGGACCGTGAGCACCGTCGAGGAGAGCCTGTGGCTGCTCGCCATGACCCAGCGGCACGCCCTGTGGACAACCGGGGCCACGTACGACGACACCCGGTTGTTCGCCGCGTCGCTCGACGACCGGGGCACTCCGAGGGAGCTCGCGGCCGGGGTCACCGCGCTCGCCGCGGACAACGACGAGGCGGTCGCCGCCGTCCTGACCCCTGGCTCCAGAGGGACCAGCACGACGTCGATCAGCCTGTTCCACGACCAGGGCGGCGGGGTGCTCACAGGCGACCTGCTCATGGAGTTCGAGCGCGACTCGTCGACAGCGGTCACCGACATCGCCGTCTCGGACGACGTCATCGCGTGGACGGTCGAGCCGACCGGCGCCGGGTCCGGCCCGGGCAGCCTCTACGTGATCGACCGGGTCGGCGCCGACGACAGCGTCGTGCGGCTCCCCGCCGGCGCCGTCGACCACCTCCGCGCGGCTGGCAGCCTGGTCACGTGGACGAGCACCGACACCGCGGCCGAGAACCCGACGGACGTCTCCTACCTGTACCGCGCGACGGCGTCGACCTCCGGGTACGACGGCCCGGACCTCGCCCGGTTCCCGGGCGGGTCCGTGACGGGGAGCGTGTCCGGCGACCGGACCGCGTGGCTCGAGGACGCGGGTGCGCGCCAGTGGCTCGTCGAGGCCGCCGTCAACCCGACGCTCGACCGCGGCTGACGGACAGCCCTGTCCGGCCGCGGTCCGACGCGGACCGTGTCAGAGGTCGCCGGGAGCGATCGGGGCGGCCAGGAACGCGTCGATCGCCTCGCGGGTGGGAAACACCGTCACGCCCGGGCCGGAGAACAGGTGCACCAACGTCAGGGCGATGTCCCGCACGGCGATGTTCGCCGCGTTCGACGCCTCGCGGAGCAGGTCGAAGGCCGCGTCCTCGTCGGCGCCGTAGACCACCATCAGCACGCCCTTGGCCTGCTCGATCACCGCGCGGCGCTCCGCCGACGCCCGGATCGAGGCGGTCGCGTCGCGGGCCGCCGCCTCCCGCTGCGAGTCGGTGACGTCGATGAAGTACCCGAACAGCTCGGTCACCCGGTCGGTCTCCGGATCGCGCCGGCCCTGTCCGGTCACCGCGAGGATCCGGGTCTCGCCCGAGGCGTCGAGGATCCGGTGCACCGAGCTGAAGGGCTGGCCGGTCTCGGCCGCCTCCCGCAGCACGCCGTCCACCCGGGCGCGGTCGTCGGGGTGCTTGTGGGACAGCATCAGCGGCGTCGTCGGCACGATCTGACCCGGCTCGAAGCCGTGCATCTCGTACACCTCGTCGGACCATTCCCACTCGCCCGTGGCCAGGTCCAGCCGGTACCGGCCGACCGGGGACGTCTTGCCGCCGGCGAGCACTTGCTCGACGCCGTCCACGATCGTGGGCTCGCCGGGCGTCGGTGCAGAGTTCACGAAACTCCTTGCAGGGTGATGTTCCGGGCCTGGTGGGACCGAGAGTACGGGATGTGCGGCTGAACGAGGCACGGGCTAGCGTGAACGGAGGTCGAGGAAGATCGTGTCGGCCGAGACGTCGCAGGACGATGGAGGACGGCATGAGCCAGCACCAGGCGTTCCCAACGCAGCAGCAGAACCCGCCGGGCGCCACCGACCAGATGGTCCCCACCCCCGATCACGGCGAGACCAGCTACGTCGGCAGCGAGAAGCTCCTGGGCCGGAAGGCCCTGGTGACCGGCGGCGACTCGGGCATCGGCCGCGCGGTGGCGATCGCGTTCGCCCGCGAGGGCGCCGACGTCGCCCTGTCCTACCTCCCCGAGGAGGAGCACGACGCGCGGGCGACGGCGGAGTGGGTGCGCGGGGAGGGCCGCCAGTGCGCCCTGCTCCCGGGTGACCTGCGGGACGAGCCCACGGCGCGCGGTGTCGCGCACCGGGCGGCGGGCGAGCTGGGCGGCATCGACGTGCTGGTGAACAACGCCGGGTATCAGATGGCGCGCCGGAAATCGGTCGCGGACGTGACGACCGAGGAGCTCGACCGCGTGCTCAAGACCAACCTGTACGCCCTGTTCTGGGTGACGCAGGCGGCGCTCGGGCACATGGGCGAGGGCGGCTCGATCATCAACAACTCGTCGATCCAGGCCTACCAGCCGTCCACGTCGCTGCTCGACTACGCGGCCACCAAGGCCGCGATCAACAACATCACGGTGAACCTGGCCGCCGAGCTGGGCCCGCGCGGCATCCGCGTGAACGCCGTGGCGCCCGGGCCGATCTGGACGCCGCTGCAGCCGGCCACCCAGCCCGAGGAGAAGATCGAGTCGTTCGGCACGGACACCCCGCTGGGGCGGGCGGGGCAGCCCGCCGAGGTCGCGCCGGCGTTCGTCTTCCTGGCGTCGCCGACCACGGCGTCGTACGTGTCCGGGACGGTGCTCGGCGTGACGGGCGGCAAGCCCGTGTTCTAGGAGCGGCCAGCTCCGGGAGCGGTCCGCTCTAGGAGCAGGCTGCCGGCGTGAGCACCTCGACCGTGCCGTGCTCGCCGTCCACCCGCACCAGGTCGCCCGTGCGCAGCCGCATCGTCGCGTTGCCGCACCCGACCACCGCCGGGATGCCCAGCTCGCGGGCGACGATCGCGGCGTGCGAGAGGGGCGCGCCGACGTCGGTCACCACGGCGGCCGCGCGCGGGAAGAGCGGCGTCCAGCCGACGTTGGTCACCGTGGTGACCAGCACCTCGCCCGGCAGCAGCGCCTCGCCGTCCTCCACCGAGCGCACCACCCGGGCGACGCCCTCGGTCACGCCCGACGCCCCGGGAAAGCCCCGGACCTGGTCGGAGCGCGCCGCCTCGCGGCCGTGCTCGTCGTAGACGTCCGACCGCCGGTCGGGGTCGGCGGCCCACCGCACCGGGTCGAACCGGCCGCGGATCACGGCCGGGTACGCCGGCAGGCTGCGGTACAGGTCGTAGGTGGCGCGGCGCACGGGGACGACGTCGCGCCCGCTCTCCCCGACGCGCGAACCCGCGC